>JAGGZZ010000036.1 GCA_021161765.1 Candidatus Methanophagales archaeon
TACAACTCCGTATCCATGTCCGCAGTCGCTAAAAAGTTCTTATCAAGCACGACTTCCTTCAGTTCTTCCAATTTCCTCACCACGGGGAAAAATGTTCTTTCTCCAAATTTTAACTTATTCCATGTCGATTTCGGTTTCATTGTCTTCTCTATTGAAAGTGATTTTTAAAAATTAAAAATAATGAACTCCCGCACCTCCATCGTCACGAAATGCCGCTTGCCCTCACGATCCACGTACCAGAATGTGACCGTTTTTGTGATCCTACAGTATTCGCACTCATATGTGAAGAAGTCGCGACTCTCGTCCTTGCAGGACAGCATCTTGTTGACTTCGTTGATTTCGACATCACGGAGGTTATCTTTTTCCGCAAGGCGAAATGCAGCCCAGTTGAGATTGTCCTCGAATATGTGTTTGACCGTGAGAGGGGCATCAGTAGTAAGACAGAGGAGAAAGCAGATACAGAAAGTTATTCCACCCCATCACCCGTGATAAAAAACTCGCATGATGTGTCTTCAGGCATAGACCTGTGCTTCTTTAAGACGGCTCTTCTTTTACCACGCCCCTCTGCGGTCTTCTCAAGCTGCACGATTACCTTAGAGAGATGCTCGAGTGCATATCCACCCGAAGGGCGTAAATTCCCATCTTCAATGTCCATGTACACCTGATTAGTTATTATAACTGCAAGGTCATATCTGCGAGCGAGTTCCAAAAGATGCATTATTTGGTTTGCCAGTACTCTTCTCAGATAGATGCTCCTCTCCTCGTCCAGCTCCAACCGGTAGAACAGAGTGGCTGAATCAAGGATTACGAGTGCAACTCCACTTTCACCTTCTTTTTCCTTTATTAGCTCCTCAATCTCGTCTATGCATGACGTTTGCTGCTCGAAACTATGCGGCTCGTAGATTGTAATCCTCTGCGCTATGCGTTCTACAGTTTCTGAAGTTTCATTTGTGTTTGCACTGTGGGGCGGAGCTCCACAATCCCGCAAGCCCGGTAAAGGCTTAGCATTGGCTATTTGTAAGAATCTCTCAGGAGAAAAGCCTTCACTGTCTATAAAAATTACCGTTTTCCCCTTTCTTGCGCATTCTACCGCCGCCTGGAGACAGATGTTGGTTTTTCCGCTGCCCGCCTCGCCGTATAACTGGGTAACGGTGCCGGACTCAAAGCCACCACCTAACAGCTCATCTATGCTCTTGCATCCAGTGCTATATTTCGTGAGAAGTTGCATTGAAATCTTTCTTTAAAAAAGAAAGCGTTACCAAAGAAAAAGTTTAATTATTTCGCGAAGCTGCGAAGTTGCCGAATCCTCCGCGGCAACAAATTCCACAATTTCTTACCATACCCCAAATTCGTAGCAAGGTAATTAACAAAAAGATAAGTTTTTGTGTACGACTGACTGATAGATAAAGAACTAATAGTGAAACCCTTAGGATTATTCATTCACGGACCGGAGGTAGTAGATGAAGGCGAAGCAGAAGAAGCGCTCAAAACGCTAAAGGAATCGGGGTTTGTGGTAGCAGCGGCTCTGGGTGGTATATCTGGTAAAACTGCGGTTATCGATGCCGGTATGCAGCACGTAATAGACATAAGCAAGGATATGAGACCCTCTGAAGTGGTGGACGATTTCTTAAAGCGGGGATTAGACTTTATCGTGTTGGTGAACCATGCGAAGACCGAAGAGAGCGGCTTCGTACTTGGCGAGGGCATTCTGCGGAATTTTTCGATATTTATAGTATAGTGAAGAAGAAATGGCAGGAGAAATATTAGAGGTTGGGGATGTGATGACACCAAATGTCGTTACTGAAGATGAAGACACGCCTGTCACTGTAATATCGTGAGATATGGAATTGTCCGGGATAGGGAGCGTAGTGATAACAAAGGCGGGCAAACCGGTAGGTATTGTTACTGACCGCGATATAGCAATAAAAATTTTTATAACGGGGAGAGATCCAAGCGCAGTAAGAGCAGGGGAAATCATGTAGCGGTTTAGAGGGTTAGCGGTTTGGAGGTTTAGCTAACGAGCTGAACCGCTAATAAACTAAACCACTAATTCATCTCCCTGCATCGTTTCTAATACCTGCAGCATCTTAGAGCAGACGATCAGCGCGGATTTTATCCGCTCTGCGAATTGGTAACACATGGAATATCTGAGCGAGGAAGCGATTGAACGGATTGAAAATAACTTATGTCTTCTTAATGACCTGAATGAGGAACAGAAGGCGATGTTTGATGTACCCAATCTAATGCGGTATAAGAAGTTAGTCAGTACAAAGTTGCATTAGCTCTTTTATACCGCATTTCACAGAATACCTGAAATGTCGCCTATGGGAAATTGAAAGACGGTGAGGGGAAAAATGGTACTGTTAATTTTTTCCTTGATTCGTATAACTGCGAAAGTATAATCTTCCAGAGCTGCTTTCAGTGTATTCACTGCGAGCACAGGACTACTAACGTTCTCCGCTGGTAACCTACCCAAAACCGACTCAATGTCCTTAATCTCTATCCCGAATGCTTCTTCAATTGTCTTACCTTTCACCAGTTCAGTGATTACACTTCCGCATGCAACAATGGGGCCATACGCATCGGTCGTGAATTTACTATCTTTGATCGTTCTGTCACCGTAGAACGCTTCCTCATCTCTCTTTATCGCTTCTTCCAGCGCACGCATCTTATTCTCGAAGTCTGAAAGGTCTTCATCGTCTGTCATTTCTCTTCTCCTTTCACCCCGAAATAAGCCTTTAATCTCTCCACACAGTCCTCAACGCTCATTCTCTCTTGTTCTCCTGTGATGAGGTTCCGTAATGTTACGTTTGCTTCCTTCAGCTCGTTTTTACCTACGAGCACAGCAAACGAATCATGGCAAGCATTGGCATACTTGAGCTGAGCGCTTAAACTCCTGTTCATCAGGTCTATATGCGCGGGGACGATCTCTCTCAACCGGGAGGTAATTCTTATCGCCTCTTTCATCACACCCCGGTCTGCGTCTTTATCTCGTATCGGGACCACCACCACACCTCTTCTCTCTAAATCCTTATCGTCCACACTGAATATCTCAGCTAAGCGGTCAAACCCAAATGCAAACCCGGTTAACGGAATATCATCACCGCCGAACAACGTAGCCAGCCGATAAGAGCCACCGCCGCAAATCTGATTCTGCGCGCCCAATTTGCCACCCGCTTCGTAAATCTCAAATACCATTCCCGTGTAATAATCCAAACCCCGTGCGATTCCCAAGTTTAACTTGTAATCAACGCCGTAATAATCGAGATACTCCAGCAGCAACTCCAGCTCCCGTAACGCGTCGCTATCAGCGGCAATTATGTTACGGTCACGTACTTCTTGTAATGTGTTCTTACCTTTTGAATCGAGCAAACAGAGCAAATCGTCAATTAAATCCTTTTTCACGCCTGCCTCGTTCATTAACTCAACCACTGCTTGCCGTTCTCCCTTGTCTATCAACCGCATCGCGGTGTTTATCTGCTTCCCATCCACCTGTGCAGCGCGCAATCGCTCACGTATCAGGCCCACATGCCCAACGTGAAGCTCTGCTTTAACGCCTAACGACTTCAAAATATTAAAAGCGAGCGCAATGAGTTCCGCCTGCGCCTCCGGGCGGTCGGACCCGATTATCTCAGTACCGAACTGCCAGAACTCACGGTACCGAGCCTTCTGCGGCTCCTCGTACCTGAAGCAATTACCAAAATAATACACCTTTGTTGGCTTCGACGCCATCTTCAATTCATTAATGTACATTCGTATTACAGGAGCTGTTAACTCAGGTCTTAACGCTAAATGCCTGCCACCTTTATCCTTGAATTCGTACATCTCCTCCAAGATTGCCTCGCCTGATTTAAGTGTGAAGAGTTCCGCGCGCTCAAACGTTGGCGTACGTATCTCTTCATAGCCCCACCGCTCTGCAACGTCACGCATACGCTCCTCCATGATCCTCCTCTTCCGCATCTCCTTAGGCAAGAAATCTCTTGTCCCACGTGCTCTCTCTATCCGCATTATTCTCCTTGTCACCCGTTACCATGCTTACTTAAGCTTAACAATAAAAAGCAGAGATCATACATAAAATAATTGCGTATAATTATGGCTAAACGATCAATAGTAGCAGGTTTCTTATGTAATGGCTGAACAACGGGGGAAATGAAAAATGAACTTCAGGCTGATTTTCGTGATGGATGTGCTTGACGGTGTGGTCGTGCATGCGAAGCAAGGCAAACGTGACCAGTACAAGCCAATTAGCCTTTCCAGTTCTATCGTTAGTTCCTCAGAGCCTGTTCATATCATCGAAGAGCTAAAGCCTGCGGAAGTTTACATCGCTGACCTCAATCGCCTCATGAACTCCGGCGATAACCGAGCAATACTAAAAGAACTGAGAAATCGGAATAAGGATTTGCGGATAATGCTGGATTATGGTGTTAAAGGAATGAAAGACCTGAAAGAGGCTGTTGACACGGAATTAGCGGATACTTTCGTTTTAGGAACGGAAACTACCTCTATGGATTTGATTGAGGAAGCCTCTAAAAGCGATACGTTTTACGATAAACATGTAAGTGTTAGTGTAAGTGTGGACCTCTTTAACAAAGAAGTGCTAACAAGCGATAAAAAGATGAAAAATAATCCCGTACAGTTAATAAAAACGTTGAACGAATATCCAATAGAGGATGTAATTGTGTTAGACCTGGATAGAGTAGGGACGAAAAGCGGAATTGACTTTGATTTCCTCGCTCGTGCCGTTGCGGTCTCAGAACATAATATTCTAAGCGGTGGTGGCGTTAGAACCCACGAAGATATAGCTAAAATGGAGAAGATAGGAGTGAAAGGCGCACTGGTCGCTACTGCGCTTCATGATGGGTCTATCCCTGTGTCTGCCCTTAGAAAAACTTAACATGAACGAGAATTTTCAAGCAGAAGTATTGAACCTGGTGAAGCAAATACCATGTGGTAAAGTGACAACGTACGGCGAGATAGCGCGAAAACTAACTGGCTCAGTTCGTGCCGCTCGTGCCGTCGGGCGGGCAGTTGCGAAAAACCCTTATCCTGTAATTAAGCCCTTACAGGGCTTGCGGGGTCGTGGGGCAGAGCCCCACATTCCGTGCCATCGTGTCGTGCGAAGTGATGGTAATGTCGGAGGGTATAAGTTGGGCGTGGATAGGAAAATAAAGCTTCTGAGCGAGGAAGGGATAGAGATACAAGGCGGAAAAGTGGCAAATTTCGCGCAAACTCTTTTTCGGTTCAAAGAGGGAACTGTGCGATTCGTAACAGACAGGATGTTAGGAAAGCTAAGCACCTGGCTTCGTATTCTTGGATACGATACCGTTTACGCTGCGGACATAGCCATAAAAAACGGAGAAGAAGACGAGGATAACGCCCTTGCCACTTTTGCAGCGCACGAAGCACGAATACTGCTTACGCGAGATAAGAATCTCGCAGCATCCGCGAGAAAGAAAGGCGTGCAATGCGTTCAAATAGAAACCGCTGTGGTGATGACGCAACTGAAGGAGCTGCTTCGTCATAACATACCCCTAAACCTCGAACCCGTTCCCGTCCGGTGTAGCGAATGCAATGCCCGGATACGGAAAGTAGAGGCTTCGGAAGAGGATATACTGAAGGATAAGAGTTATGTGCCTCCGAACATGATAGGAAAGCGCGATTTCTGGGTTTGTGAGCGTTGCGGCAGAGTATACTGGGAAGGGAGCCATTGGAGGAATATGCGTGAGCAGTTGAAGCAGTTGAAATGAGTGTTTCGTCTTTGAATTGTAGTTCCAGTCAATCCATTCAGTTCCAGAGTGGGGGGTTTTTTATGTCTAAACAGTCAGCCTTCATCGATAATTTCATTAAGTATCACAAAAGATATATAGAAAAGCCGTCTGCCTCAAAAATCTTTCTAAGAAGGATAATGCCATCTTCTCTTCTATTAAAAAGCATAAGTTTTGAATGCGGTCTTTCCTAAGAACCCACCGAAGCGCTAAGAATGACGAATAGACATCCGAAATTGTGAACATGCAAAGAATAATGAAAAATACCGAGGAACTGTATCGCATACAGGAAGAAATCGCATCAAAAGCGGTAATAGAAGATGAACTAAATCTGGAAGAGCTAAACGTAATAGCAGGTGCGGACCAGGCTTTCTTATACAAATCAAAATCTGAAAATGGAATTAAAAAGGAGAAGATAATATCCGCGGTTGTACTCCTTGAGTATCCCTCTATGAAGTTTATTGATTATGCTTATTCCGTGCTGCCCGTGGATTTCCCGTATATCCCCGGGCTTCTTTCGTTTAGAGAAGCACCAGCCATAATAAACGCTTTTTACACGCTCAAAACCAGGCCAGACCTGTTGGTGATAGATGGTGGTGGCATTAACCATCCGAGATTTGCGGGATTGGCCACGCACGTCGGTGTTAGCTTAGACGTTGCAACTATCGGCGTGGCAAAGAGTCTCTTGTGCGGCACTGGCGAAGTGCCTGAGGAAGAAGGAGAATCGCGTATAATAAAATATCACGATAGAGCAGTCGGCTATTATCTTAGAAGTAAAAAAGGCTGCAAACCCATAATCGTAGCGCCGGGGCATAAAATATCGCTGAAAACCTCGCTGAAACTGATCAAAAACGCTTCGCAATCATTCAACAGTCTCCTTACGCTTTTTGTACTCCTCCTTACCTGCCTCCGACCGCATCTTAGCAGCCATCCTATGGCGTTCCGCCTCGTAGCCGTCACTGGTGATTGCCCTTATTTTGCCTTCACCTGCACACTCCGATCTGAACGGGCATTCACCACAGTTCGGTTCTTCTTGTTCTTCATAAACCGCGCTTCCGGATCAGTTAGACTGACGGCCTTCTGCCCGCTCTTGTTTAGCTCTTCCTCCACTTTCTTGAGCTTCTCCTCTATTTCACTAACATCTATGCCATTCACGATTGCAATGACCAGGTAGCAGATATGGTCTACCGGTATGAGTTCGCTAATATCCGGGGGCAATAGCCACGACTGCCCCATTCTATCATCTCTTATCGCCATTTCTCATCGTCACCACGTTTTTGTAAGCTAAAAATAGTTGTACGTGCTGCAATAAAAGCTTTTCGGTTTTATTTCGCTTATATGCTGCGATATTAGGGGATGCTTATCCTCTGGAATAGCGAACAAAAGGGATATAACCTTGATGATTCGATTCAGTTAGTTGAAACTTCAAATAGACAAAAGCGGGTGGTCAGAATCGTTGAGAGGGGTGTTACGAGGGTAAACGAGCCTAATGTGAGCTTGGTGTTGAAGTCCGCAGAGTTGATTTTGTTGATGTCTGCTATCGTGAACATACTAAATAGTATAAAATCGTCAAAATGGGGAGTAATGAGTCCCGTAAGCATGGAAAATATCGCTCTGTTTGTTCCCGCTTAATTATGGAATACGGTAGAATGGAGGTAAATAATCAAAAGTTCCTACCCGGGGAATTTACCCACTATGAAGGTAAAAGCGACACGAATATGAAGCAATCATCACTTCACGCCTCTACCTTCTCACCATAACAATTAACCCCCTTAAACTTCTTCCTGTACGATTCCAACAGCGGCGTAAGTTTTCGTTCCGGTATTTCAACCTTCTTCAACCGCTCTTCAATCTTCGCATCGCTCAACCTAACGTTCAGCTTCCTGTTCGGAATGTCTATCTCTATTATATCCCCATCTCGTATCGCACCGATTGCACCGCCGTTATACGCCTCCATCTCAACATGCCCGATGCAAGGACCGGTGGTGCCACCTGAGAACCTACCATCCGTGATTAGTGCCACCTTTTTATACCCTGCACCCATTATCGCATCCGTTGGTGTCAACATTTCCGGCATTCCCGGTGCCCCCGCGGGACCCTGGAACGGTAACACGACAACATCACCCTCTGCAATTCTTTTAGCTCCTGTGAGGCTCTGCCCCGCGACCCCACAAGCCCCGTAAGGAGTTATCGCATCCAACAACTCTTTTTCCGTATAGAACACCTTTGCAGGTCCAGAATGAGCCATCATCTCTTTGTCAACCGCAGTTTGCTTTATCACCGCGCTGTTTGCGATGTTCCCTCTTAATACCGCTATGCCGCCTTCAGAGAAGTATGCATTATTGAGGGGCCTAATAACATCCTCATCCAGCACTTTTCCTCCTTCCGCTATCTCCCTTATTGATTTTCCGTTTACTGTGAGTGAATCTTTTATCATATCTTTCAAGCGGTTAAGAACCGCAGGAACGCCTCCTGCGCGGTCAACATCAGCCATCTCATCGGTCCCCGCAGGGATTATCTTACATAAATTCGGCGTTTCCCGCGCTATCTCATCGAACATATCCACGTTAATATCCACGCCCGCTTCTCGGGCTATCGCAGGAATATGCAAAACGGCATTTGTTGAGCCGCCCATCGCCATATCTACCCGTATCGCATTCTCAAATGCGTTTTTTGTCATTATATCCCCCGGCTTAATATCTTCTCTGACCAGCGCAACGATTCTTTTACCTGTTTCATACGCCTGTTTCTTCTTCTCTGGGTCTATCGCCAGTGTCGTTGCGCATTTTGTTAGTGACATACCCAGTACCTCCGTAGCAACAGCCATCGTATTTGCAGTAAAGAGCCCGACACAGGAACCGGCACCGCAAGCGAGCAGAGGAAGCATTTTATTCGCTTCTTCCTCGCTCATTACTCCCCCTTTTACCTGACCAACGACGCCAAAACCTTCAATAGGATGGTGCTTCTTGCCCCCCACCACGTTGGCTTTCATTGGTCCTCCCGTAAGCATAATCGCCGGTAAATCGAGACGTCCCGCAGCCATTAGCATTCCCGGCGTGATTTTGTCGCAGTTCGTCACGCCAACCCAGCCGTCTAAAGAATGTGAAAGTGTCATTATCTCAATATTATCCGCAATATGTTCCCTGCTTGGAAGCGATAGCCGCATCTCGACAAACATCGCAACGCCGTCACAAACACCCGGCACGCCCCATTCTAAAGGAACGCCGCCTGCATCTCTAATTCCTCGCTTCACTTCCTGCGTTAGTTCATTCAGATGAATATGCCCAGGAATGATGTCGTTATACGAGTTCGCAACGCCAATAAAAGGCCTATCCTGGTCAAAATCATCTCCTTTTAGTCCCGCAGACATCAATAATGCACGATGCGGTAATGTTTCAATATTTTTCTTTAATATGTCTGAACGCATAGGGTCATCTCCTCAAAGAAGATTCTTCTTCTGGTTGTATATAAAGTATAACTTCCTTCTATTTAAGACACAGATTTACACCGATTTATTTTAGTTTAACCGTGTTGATTGTTATCATTAAGCCCTTTCAGGGCTTGCGGGGACGTGGGCAGAGCCCACGAGTGTTAATCTGTGTTAATCTGTGTCTATAATTTATCTTCTGTTTTCTTGCTTCCTTTTCTTCTGCTTCTTCCATTAACTCGGCATATCGCTCCACGAATTTTGCGCTGGGTTGTTGTGTTCTATAAACCATCGTCCTGCTCGTTTCCGGAGGTTTAGAACCTACTGCCGCCATTTCGGGTTTTGGCTCATGACCTTTCATCTCCAGTTGAGATAAAGGCGCTATCTCCGAAAGCAGACCGGCAACCGCTTCGACTATGCTTTCGTTCTCTTCAACGTCTCTCTCCACCGTTATGCTCTTTCCAGCCAGAGGAAAGGTTACTTTTACTTTTGTTGACATCTTATGGTGGCTTCTGCCTTATGTTATCCCTTTATACATATTTGATTTCTACTCGCATTTATATAGTCATTCCGAAAATTATTAACCACGAGATTACACAGATTTTCACGAGATTAATTTTTCTTTTAGCACAGGTTTTCTTTTTTTTATTGTATATAACGTATAACCTCTTTCTATTTAAGACACAGATTTACACTGATTTACACGGCACGAACTTATTTATTTAAGTCTAACCGGGTTGATTGTTATCATTAAGCCCTTTCAGGGCTTGCGGGGACGTGGGCAGAGCCCACGAGTGTTAATCTGTGTCAATAACGTATTTTCTTGTCTTGTGTTAATCTCGTGAAATCTCGTGGTTTATTAATTGCAATTTGTTACTGGAATGACTATAAATATAATTAATGCAATATAATGCAATGCAAGTGTACATCGTATAGCAGAAAACGGTGAATGTGAATGGAAGTTACGAGGCGCGATATAAACGTAAAAGCTGCAAGAAGTCTCGGGCAGTATTTTTTGATTGATGACGCTGTTGTAGCAAGACTGGTGGAATATGCAGGTGTAGAGCGTGGTGACGTGGTGTTGGAGATAGGAGCAGGAGGAGGGAGCATCACGGAGAAATTGGCAAACAAAGCGAAGAAAGTTTATGCGGTGGAGAAGGACAAGGAACTTTGTGAGACATTACGAGCGCAATACGAGAATAAAAAAAGCAAAGCAGAAGTAAAGGTAAAGGTGATAGAAGGGGACATTATGAAAATAGAACTACCGGAATTTGATAAGGTCGTTGCGAACATACCCTTCTCTCTGTCTTCGCCAATCACGTATAAACTGCTGCTCCATAGCGCTGGCTTCGGGCTTGCTGTGCTGCTGTATCAGAAAGAGTTTGCGCAGAAGATGATTGCAAAACCGGGGTCGAGTTTGTATGGCCGCCTATCGGTTATTACGCAGGCACTCGCAGACACCGAAATTCTTGAGCTCGTGCACCGGGATGCCTTTTATCCTTCACCACCTGTTAAAACAGCGATGGTGAGATTAAAGAAGAAAGGAGCAATAGCAAATAAAGAGGCGTTTTTTGCGTTCGTTACTACGGCGTTTGAGCACAGGAGGAAGAAGATGAAGAATATATTTAAAACACGTTTTCCGGGAGGATTAGCACTTGAGGAATTGGAGAGGAGACCGGAGGAATTGGGTCCCGATGATTTTGTACGGCTTTTCTTCAAATTTGGAAATAACTTTTGGGGAAAAAAAAACACTGTTAGGGCTTAGCTATGAAGTTAAGATTAACCGTTGGCTCGGAATTGATGTTTGAAAAAGCAGGTGAAGAACCCTTCTATTCTATTAATCAGGCGAATGGTATCTCAGTTGATTCCTTTTTATTACTGCTTAAGGAGATTGAACGTTTTATTCCGGAGTTTGAAAAAGCAATTGGGATGAGCGAGGCAAGAAGCAGGCTATGGGAAAGATTGGATGAAGCGGTCTATGCAGGACGGACAACAGTCGAAAAGCATCTGAAGAACCAGTATTTTTCGGAGTTCGAGATAAAGTCGGATACGGCTTACATTTTGATTGAGAATTATGAGCTGGCAAAGACAAAGGCATGGCTAATAAGAAGTAAATATTATACGTATGACTTTACGGTTCTAAGGTTTATGCTCACCAGACCAGTCCACGAGGATACGCATTCGCACGTGCATAAAACAGAATATTCAGCGTTATTCTCAGAACTCGTGGATAACACGAGGGAGCGAATAGAAGAGAAAAAGCCATCGGTAAGGAGAAAAATAAGAAAAGTTCCGTTGGAATTCACAGCTCCTATTTATGTCAGGGAGAAAGAGGAGATGTTAGCAAGGCGAATGCAACGATTTGCTCTTAATGCTTTCTTGCGGAAGTATTATGAGCACGATTCCGAATGGTATGGATTGTTAGGCGTGCCGCTGTTTTTACCACCGAATCTTGAAGTTGTGGAAGAAATAAAAAGGATAACAAGGAGAAAAGTGGTGTTCAAGAGTGGATTCGTGAGTACGTATAGAAAAATACTGAGAGAATATGCCGGTGCGATAACCAAAAGTGAAGAGGGAATTTATGAAGATGCGATGGTTTATCTTCATTCAAGCACTGAAGATTTGATAAACGTGACGAAGAAGTGTTTGGAAGGTGATTATAGCGGTTTAAGAAGAAGAGAAAAGGAGTTGGTGTGGAGACCGGGTGCTGGGATGAAGATTTAAGTGACAGGAACTTTGAAATATTATTACGGAAGGGAGAAAAGGAATTTATAAGAGAAATGCCACTCAACATCCCCACGCTGCATAAAATAGAAGAACTAAAAAGGGAAACCGAAGAAGTAAAAACATTCCGTTTTCACTCGCCTGAAATAGCCAGAGAAAGTGAACCAGGTCAATTCGTAATGGTTTGGAACCCTGGAATAGACGAGATTCCCATTTCTATTGCCCATGCCTCGCCAGAAGGGGATTTGGAACTCGCAATTGCGGACGTAGGGGATTGCAGTCACAGCTTACATCAAAAACACGAGGGGGATTTGGTAGGTTTAAGAGGTCCTTACGGCAGCGGGTTCAGATTACAAGGCGAAAGAATCTGTATGGTGGCGGGAGGCTATGGGGCGGCACCGTTGAGGTTCGCTGCGAAACGAGCGCGAGAATTGGATAAGTATGTGATGGTCTTAGAAGGCGCAAGAAGCCGTGCAGAACTTCTGTATATTCATGATTTTGATAGAACTGGCTGTAAAGTAAAAATCGCTACGGAGGATGGCTCGGCGGGTTATAAGGGAACGGTTACAGCGTTATTGGAACAGTTGTTTGCATCTTTCGAAAAATGTGAGCTGGTTTTGACCTGTGGTCCCGAACCGATGATGGAACGCGTTTGCGAGATTACGAGAAGAGAAAAAATACCCGCCCAGGTTTCCGTAGAGCGAATAGTAAAATGCGGATGCGGTGCCTGCGGCTCTTGTGACCTCGGCGGGTATCGAGTGTGTAAAGACGGCCCGGTTTTCGATGCCGAAGTGCTTAAAATGACGGAGTTTGGGAAGTGGAAGCGAGAGAAGAGCGGAAAACGAATCGCTATTACGCCACAAAGTACGAACGTGCTGTCAATTCCACCTTCGCCGTTCACGCCGGAATACGAGCTGCTATTAAAAACAGACGTCTGTGGCATCAGATTTCCCAATCCAATAGCGAATGCAGCGGGATTTGGCATTTCCGGGAAGTTACTTTATAGATACGCGGCAGCCGGGGCAGGTGCGGTTGTGACCAAGTCAATTGGGTTGAATGAGCAAGAAGGCTACCCAAACCCGACCTTTTTTGAACTATCTCCTCGTAGCCGTAGCTATGTAAACGCAATGGGGCTTCCAAATCCAGGGATAAGGAATTACGGGCTGGAAATAGAAGATGCGAAGTATGCAGACGTGCCATTAATATTGAGCATTTTTGGTAAAAACGTGGATGAATGCCGGCAAGTAGCAGAGATTGCCGTTGAATACCCAATAAACATGCTCGAATTTAATGCCTCGTGTCCACATTCGGATTTCGTGGCGGTAGAAAACAATCCCAAACTGCTACGTCAGATAATAAAGGTGCTGCGTGATATTGCACATCCAAAAGGTATTCCCGTTGCGGTGAAAATATCGCCTAATGTAGGCGACCCGGCGGGATTTGCAGTGCGACTGGAACAGGCTGGTGCTGATGCGATTACCGCTATTAACACGGTACTATCGCGACCTATTGACCCCACGCTTGATATCCCCTTTTTGGGTAATCCAACGGGCTATGGCGGTAAATCAGGTAGAGACCTGACAGATGGCGGTAAGAAGATTGTTTTTGACCTGTACGAGGAATTGAGAATACCCGTAATCGCCGTTGGCGGTATCTTTTCCGGTAAGGACGTGATAGAATATGCGAAGAACGGTGCGAGTTTGTTTCAGGTAGGTAGCGCACTGGTAAGCGAAGGGCATGAAATTTATTCGACGATAAAAAAGGAATTAAAGAAATATCTCGTGGCTAATGGTCATAAGAACATTGGAGAAATAGTAGGAGAGGCGCACAGGAGATAGCCCGTTTAGTTTTTTCTTTTAGCACAGGTTTTCTTTTTTCTAAAAAGAAAAAGTGTGATGAGAACACCGAAGATATGCATTCTGCGGATAGAAGGAACAAACTGTGAACTTGAAACGAGCTTTGCTTTCACGAGGTTGGGTGCATCGGCAGAGATAGTACACCTGAAACAACTGACAGGAGCAGTGAACGAGCGAGAGAGAAGGAATTTAAAAGATTACGATTTACTGGTGATACCAGGTGGCTTCTCATCGGGTGATTATATAAGAGCAGGGGCAATACTCGCTGCGAGGATAAAAGGTGCATTAGGGGCGGAGATAGCGGATTTTATAGAAAATGGGAGCCCGATATTAGGGATATGCAATGGCTTCCAGGTATTGGTGGAAATGGGGCTGCTACCGGGTCCCAGCTTTGGATTTGCACATGAAAAAGGAGCAATACAGCGTGTGGCATTAACAACAAACGATTCTGCTCGTTTTGAATGCCGCCCCACCTTTATAAAGCACGAAAACAGGGGAAAATGCGTGTTCACGGGAGGAATAGAAAAAGGCAGCATCTTAAAGATGCCTTGCGCACATGCAGAAGGGAAGTTTTTCATTGCTGAGCAAGAGGGAGAGTGGGGAGAGGTAATGGAGTACATACAACTTCTGGAGGAAAGCGACCAGATTGTCTTCCGCTATGTTGACCCCGAGGGCAATTATGCGCCATATCCCTGGAATCCCAACGGCTCGGTATATAATATCGCAGGAATATGCAATCCCGAAGGCAACATATTAGGGTTGATGCCACATCCAGAAAGGGCTTTTTACTCGTTTACCGATTCAGAATGGTCCAGAAGGAAGAGAAAGGGGGAAGGGAAAAAAGAGGATACATGTTTCGGCGATGGGAAAAAGATATTTGAATCGGTTTTAAATTATATAAGTAAGAAGTCTTATTTATAAGAAAACGTTACAAAAGTAATATTGCAATTATGTATACGTTATATGGAAACTAAAGGAGCGTGAAGAGAACTGGCGAAGAAAAGAACGAAGGATAGGTGGAAGACGAAACAGTGGTACACGATAATAGCACCGAAGATGTTTGGTGAGATAAAGGCAGGGGAGACCGTGGCGGACGACCCATCTAACTTAATCGGAAGGCGAGTAGAGATGACTCTGGGAGAACTCACCGGCAAGCTGATAAAGAGTTCAAATTTGAAATTAGTGCTTGAAATAGATGAAGTGAATCATAACACGGCATATACAAAATTCATAGGGCACAAGATGGATAAGGGTTATCTACGGAGTTTAGCGAGAAAGGACGTCTCGAAGATAGATTCAAATATTGGTGTCGTGACGAAAGACGGGGAGGAGCTGCGCGTAAAATCGTCCTGCTTTACACTGAGAAAGGCAAGTGGGTTACAGGTAAAGCTAATACGTAGGGTAATGGAAGACATAATCAGAAGCAGAGCCAAAAGCTTAGAGCTTAGCAAATACATACAGGAGATAATACTCGGGAAAATGTCGTCTGACATATATAAAGCGGCGAAAAAGGTGTATCCGCTGAGAAGAGTGGAGATAGCCAAGACAGAACAAAAATGAAACTAAAATTTCTCGGCGGTTGTAGAGAAGTAGGGCGTTCTGCAATATTGGTGGACGACAAAATTATGCTGGATTATGGGCTCAGGCCATCAGAACCTCCAGAAACACCGGTGGGAAATGGACGTGTTCACCCAGAATCCGTAGTTGTCTCTCACGCACATCTCGACCACTCCGGTATGGTTCCAAGTTTGATGTCAATGGGTAGGGATGGCACGCCAGACGTTTACATGACTGCGGTAACAGGAGACTTAGCCCAGCTTTTGAGCAGAGATACGATAAAGATAGGTAAAGACCAGGGATTCTTCTTGTTCGGGCAGGAAGACCTCAGGGAGATGAACGAGCGCACGCATACGCTCGGCTATGGAGAACGAGTTGCATTGGACGGCTATGAACTCGAATTATTTAACGCGGGACATATACCCGGTAGCGCATCGACGTATTTAAGAAAAGAGCGTGAAGACATAAGCCTGTTTTATACGGGGGATATAAAAATGGATGCGACACGGCTGATGGAAGCCCCCTCTCCTGAGGATTTCCCGGCTGCGGATATTTTACTCATAGAAAGCACGTATTATGGCAGGGAGCATAGGAACAGGCAAGAACTGGAACGAGAATTCATAGACTCCATTACGGAAACCCTGAATTCCGGGCATAATGCGATTGTGCCCTGTTTTGCCGTGGGCAGGACACAGGAGATCGTAATGATTTTGCACGCGTATGGACTTACGCCTTATGTAGATGGTATGGGCCTTGGCGTTTATCGTACGCTAAGGGATCACCCGTCATTCGTGAGAAATGCGAAGGCATTGAACGATGCGTTCGGCAATGCGCGGTTCGTAAACGCGAAGCAACGAAAGAAAGTTTTTTCTGAGCCTTCCGTAATTGTCACCACCGCGGGAATGCTTAACGGTGGGCCTGTGTTGTACTATCTGAAAAAGATACACGAAGACCCGAAGAGCAAAGTCCTGCTTACGGGCTATCAAATAAAAGGAACGAACGGGCAAAGGTTAATGGATGAAGGACATGTGGAGATAGATGGCGAGACAGTGAAAGTGAATATGCAAGTGGAGCAATATGACTTCTCGGCTCATGCGGGGGATTCCGAGCTGAAGGGAATAGTATCAAAATTTTATGAAAATGGCACAGGAATCATATTTACGGTACATGGCGACGATACGGAGGGATTCGCAGCCTGGGCGAGGGAGGAATATGATTGTGATGCGATTTCGCCGAAGGTTGGAGAGGAATTTATAATAGAATAACTAATAAACAAAAGATAAAATATAAAATAAGTTATTGACACAGATTAACGCAGATTAACACAGATAAAAAGAGCAATGCCGTTAAAATACCCCACCTGCCAACAAAAAGAAAAAAACCGTGTAAATCAGTGTAAATCAGTGTCTTAAATAGAAGGAAGTTATAGGTTATATACAATAAAAAAACAAAAGGGAAAATATTAGCTAGCGCCGATAGTGTAGCCTGGTATCACCTAGGCTTGCCAACCAATCAACCAACCTTTCTTTCTTCAAAGAAAGAAACGTTGACGAAAGAAAAAGATTTATTAGAGTGAAAGAGAGGGGGGGCAAAAAGCCTAAGACCCGGGTCCAAATCCCGGTCGGCGCATCATCTATTTGATAATGACCTCCATAGTAGTATCAATCAGTGTGTCAAATTTTATTTTCTTATCCCAGCCCGCGCTCTCAAAGATATTCATGAACCCAACGCCGATAATTTTCGGTTTCTTATCGCCCGATATATCTTCAATCATGCGAATGACATCCTCCGGTGGGCATCCAAACTTGGGCATTGCCAATCCACCAAGCACGACAATCGCATCAGGGTTCTCGGGATTGCCCTTCTCATCTACAACGCTAAACCCTATGTGCTCTATCTCGCGTATTTTTCTCGCTTCTTTCGCATCTGCTCGCGGCACGTATAACATGTCAAAACCGCGGTCGCGCACCGTGTAAGCGAGCAATTCGATAAACGGTGAACACACTGCTACCGAGCCCGTAAACACCACCTTAGACCCTTCTTTTACATCTGCTATGCTTTCTCTAAACGTTCCCGTAAAGCCCACTATCCCTGTTTTCTTTTCCATCTTCTTCACCTTACCTCATATCTTCTTTTGTCTCTAATAAAGAGGTAGCTTATATTTAATAATAAAGAAATCGTATATTGAATTGAAAATGAGGTTGAAGGAAATGAAGATTAGCAGTCAGCTAAAGGGAGGTATATACAAAGTATTCCATCAATTGTTATACATATTCAATTAAAAACAACAAATTAGTATTTGATCTGTTGGAGGATTAGAAAATGTTAGACAGACAAGCTGTAAAAGAATTTCTGGAAGAAGAATTGGATGGAATTGAAATCCCAGAAGGTATATCAACTGACGATTTAGTAGAGACCTTCTGTAAATATACCGAAGATGATAATTACGAATGGCTTAAGGATAACTTCAAATCATTCTTTGATCACGGAAATCCACAATGAGATTGGATTAGAGAGAGGATTGCTCTTTATTCAAAAGAGTAGTCTTATGGAACTTTCCAACCCAAAATTATGGAGATATACCACATGGCGATAACAAATATCGCGGTGTAACACCAGCTTTCGTTATCTGGAATCTTCTGCAGAGGTATACAAAAGAGGGGGATTTAGTAGTAGATCCAATGTGTGGTAGTGGAACAACAATAGATGTTTGTAAAGAAGAAAGTAGAAGGGTAATTGGTTATGACATCTCACCCGTAAGACCAGATATTATTCAAAACGATGCTAGAAAAATACTACTGGAAGACAATTCCGTAGATATGGTGTTTATAGATTCCCCTTATGGGGAAAACATAAAGTATTCAAATCATCCAAATTGTATTGGAAAAATTCCTTGTGAAGATGAACGATTTTTGGAAGAACTTGAAAAGGTAATCAATGAATCTTATAGGATTCTAAAGCCTGGAAAAGTTTTTAGGATGGGTCATTTCAGATATGTGGAGAAGAAAAAAGTTCACCCCAGTCGGCTTCAAATTATACCAAATACTCGGTAAATATTTTGAAACTGCAGATATTATTTGTCTCGTTAGGCGTAATCAAACATCACACACTGAAGAATGGAGGGGGAGGGCAAAAAAGTATAACTTTTATTTAAGGGGATTCAAATATCTTTTCATCATGAGAAAACCTGAAAATAGACAATAAGCATAAAAAGAAATCGCCGCATCGCCTAACAGGGCGTATCTGGCACCGCTTACGCTCCGCCCAAATCCAGCCTAATGGCTGGACTTCAGATACGCTCGGTACGTTATACGGCATTGCTCATTGAAAAATGTACAAATGCAAAAAATCCGAAAAATGAGAGATAAAACACGAATAAATGAAAAAGCCCAGCAACTCATCAGTCTGACTACGGCGTTCTGTGAACAGCATCTCGATGCCGAATACGAGCAGCTATGCGAGAAACTAATACGAAAGATGTCACGTAAACGAAATGTTCCCTATCTCTCCGGGAGGATAGAAATTTGGGCTGCGGGTGTCATTTATGCACTGGGGCAGATAAATTTCCTATTTGACCAGAGCTTTGAACCTTATGCAACCCCTGATGATATTTGCGATCATTTTGGAACGAATAAAAGTACCACCTCACAAAAAGCGAAAGTCATTCGAGATATGTTCAAAATGACATACTGGAATGATGAATTTTCAACTGAACGGAATAAAAAGGATAATCCTTTCGCCAAATTGATGATGGTAAATGGTCTAATCGTACCCATTGATATTCTCGAATCGGAATCGCAAGAAGAAGACGAAGATAATACAATGCAGGATAAAAGACAGCTAACAATGGACAACTTCGTATAATTAAAATTTACCGCAGAGCACGCGGAGAACGCAAAGGTATCAGAAAACTCAGCAAGGATTGAAAATGATATATCTTCGGCTTAGGGAGTGGATTAAATAGGATGAAACGGAGAAACCGAGCCCAGTTGTAGCTTTTCCTCTGGCTACGCCTGTTTACCCATTTGAAGGAGAGTCTCACGACCTGATGATATATATTCATATCCGTCATCTTCTGTCTGAACTTCTTACGTGACGTCTTTCGCCCAAGCTTGAAGTTGCCCCATCTGGACTTGTCGCAGAAGTGCGTAAAACCGAGAAAATCAAAGGTTTCGCATTTCCTGCCGTATTGCTTCGTTCTCGTACATGCGCATCGTCCGAACTCGATAATCTTTCTCAAAACAGACAACGAAGTCGTCTGCATATCGAATAAGCCGAGCGAAGCCAGTTAGCTGTGGCAGTACCTCTGTCTCAAAGAACTTCGAGATGTCCATATCCACCACAAAGTTGACCGGAATGTTCATGATGATCCGGTCTAACAGGAGCGAACGAGGCGGAAAACCAAACATCGATGAAGTGGTAATGGTCAAGCTGCTCGTGCTCCAGCAGTGGTACGGGCTCTCCGATTCCGAACTCGAGAGGCAGGCGGTGGATAGGCTCTCGTTCATGAACTTTCTCGGATTCCCAGAGGACATTCCGGATTTTATGACCGTATGGCATTTCTGAGAGCGGTTGGTGAAGACCGGTAAGGATTGAGCGATCTGGACGGAACTCCAGCGACAACTCGATGCTTTTAGCCTGAAGGTAAAACAAGGA
>JAGGZZ010000237.1 GCA_021161765.1 Candidatus Methanophagales archaeon
TGTGCAACCAAATACCAAAACGGCGCAGCAGGTAAGAGAGTTGTTGAATTAGCATCGCGGAGGCTGTGCTAATCTCAATACTCCTCATGCTTTGGACAGCAGAACCCTCAGCATCGAAGTAGTTTTGGAGAAATACTCGCACACTATCCAGGTCGGCTTGCATGATGAACGGAGGAATAGTTTTACCTCGGGATAGCTGTCCCCAGGAATACTCTTTGTCCGAAAGAAAACGTTCATATTCCCGACTATTAATAACCAGAGTAGGAGTTTTATCCGCATAAGTCCGAATAGCCGGGCTGTTAATCTTGATTTTGTATTTCTTGCTTATACGGATGATAATTTGCCGTAAATCGTCGAGCCTTTCGGTATCTTTCTGTGCAATACTGAGCATTGCCTGCTTTCTGTGCTCATATCCCTCGGCAATTTGCCATGCGAGGAACTTTACCAAATCATGGTCTTCTGATTTCCCATCCCAGATTATCTTTGCAGGCACGCAGACGTAATCACCGTTATGAAGGTCGTTTGTCCAGCCATTATTTGTGAGAAGTTTATGGCGGTAGGTAATAGTTACACTGCTTCCGTCTTCTAAGCGAACATTTCGTAAGCGCTCACAAACACGTTGGCGATAAAGTCTTTTGATGTTGGTTTGCACGATTTTTCCGGTCTCAGAATCGATGGAATTGGTGCGCAACCGTTCAGTAGGCACAGTCCAAAAACCTTCACCGTCAAATATCACTTCTCCAGCATAACGATTCCAGATGTCTTCTGCTGATTGTAATATTCCATTGACCACAACCAGCGTATCCCCCAAAACGCACTTACCGAGGCCCATGTCGTCTGCTAAGCAGGCACCAAGCCCGAATTTATTGAGGTATGCGAGCCAGGAAACGCCTTTTACCTGATAAGGACGGAGCTTGCCGTTGAATGTTTTCGGCGTCTTAACAGGAGTTACCTTAACTCCTCCAGAAAGACTGCCCAACATCTCTTCGAGCCAGCCTTCTGCCTCCACTTCCACTACGGGAAGCCCCACTTCGGTTTCCACATCCTCTGCGTCTGCGCCTAACTCAAGCTGCACCGCTTCGCCCAGCGTCATCTCACCACTGCGGTGCTTATGCTTGAAAAAATTGATTGCCGATTCCACGTCCTCTGGTCGCAATTCCACCCACTGCCCCCGTACCTGAACCAGAGGGACTTTCAAGGAGGCTAACTGCTCGAATTCCTCCTCGGAAAGCGTTTCATCTCCTATCGCTACCACCCAGTCATAAGTGATAATCCCGCCGACACCAAAAACCCCCGAAGTCTCCACTTTCCCACTTGCACCTGACTTCTCAGAGGCAGGTTTCAGCTTGAGTTTTACACCCATACGTGCAGCAGGTTTTTCCCACCACGATGGGAGAAGGACACCGAAACCACTCTGCTCCAGGAGAGGTGCCGACTCGCGCAGGAAGGAATAAGCCTGCTCTGCGTTCAGTTCCAAACCCTCCGGGCGTGCCGTTTGCAGACTCGTCTCAATAGCGGGAAAAGCGCGGGATGCATTAGCGAGGTCAGCAAGCAATTGCTCTTGTGGGTTTTCAAACCGTCGTTTGAGAAAAGTAAGCGTGCTTGACCTCGTTTTCCATACCTCCTCCGCAGGAACCAGCAGACTCCGGTCGTCTTTTGCCTGAAGGAAAAAACGGACATCCCAGTTTGTTCCATCCTCCTCTGATTCTGACTCTGAAGGAGGTTCAAGTCTAAAACAGGTGCGAAACGGTGCATCCGGCGCCGCGGGCTGAAGTTGCGTGAGCCATGCTTGTATCTCACTGTAAAAGGTGCCTAATACTTCAGCAGGTGCCGTAAGAGCAGTGTTCTCTGTTGATGTTGAGAGTGCAGAGAGCCACTGTTCCAGTAAAGGGACAACTTTGGGACGGCGCCCACGACGAGGTGGAAGTAGCGAAGTGGACGCTAAACTTTCACGTATAAATGCGTCAACAGTTCGATTGATAAAACTCAAAACCATATCTGACGGCGATAGTGATGGCAACTGCGATTTATCTTTGTCTGAGAATGCCCGGCAGCTTGGTGGCATCGCCTCTGCCAGTGTTTGCACGCGTTCTGAGTCCTCCTCTGTAATCACCGCCTCCCACGCAGCCCGAAAGTCATGTTCCTGCTCACCGACTTTGATTGCAGGCGTAAACTGCTGTCTCGCAATAAGTTCAAGTGAGAACTTTGCCGCTTCTATCCAGAATCGTAAGGAACTACCGAAAGCAAAACCACGAGGTAGCTGTTCTGGCAGCCCGATTAAGAACACAAATGCCGAATAAGGCTCGAAAGACAATGCCTCAATATTCCATCCCGCTAACCCGGTTGCTTTATCAGTGCCGTAATCGTCTTCGTTTTCCCGAATCAGCCAAGGGGAGGGCAGTGGACCTTTTTGTGTGGAGGGTAAGAGAAAAGTTCGCTTTTCAAACTTCGCAGACTCTAAACATGTTTTATCGGAAATGCGTCCAATAAGTTCTCTTAACTCCGTGGCGGGTAGTGCAAAAGGATGTGTTTTTATTTTCGGCTTCTTTGGCTTTCGACCGCGACTTTTTGGAACTGCTGTTGGCATAGCGGAAGATTCTGCCCAGAGAAAAAGTCCTTCTTTATTTCCGTCCCATACTGCATGTAAGACCTGCATACGCCCAACCTCCTTATTCTTCTTCTTCAAAAAATATAGTGATTGATGTTAGTATTAAACCAGGTAAAACAAAAATATTATCGAAATGATTCGCACAGAAAATCTGACGAAGGTTTACCGGATGGGGGAGGTGGAGGTTCAGGCACTGCGAGAAGTGAATTTAGAGATACAGGATGGCGAGTTCATTGCGATAATAGGACCTTCGGGCTCGGGCAAGTCCACACTGCTCAATATGATTGGTTGTTTGGATACACCGACAAGCGGTGCTGTCTTTATAGACGGTATAGATACCGGTAAGCTAAGCGAAAACGGACTTGCGGAAATAAGAAGGGAGAAAATAGGATTCATATTCCAGCAGTTTAATCTCGTCCACACGTTAAATGCGTTAGAAAATGTTGCACTTCCCATGTTCTTCGCTGGCGTGAAACGAGAAACGAGGCTGAAGAGAGCGGAGGAACTGCTTGCCAATGTCGGGCTTGGCAATCGGATATACCATAAACCTTCGGAAATGAGTGGTGGTGAACAGCAGCGGGTTGCTATTGCACGGGCGCTTTCTAATGACCCTGAAATCGTCATCGGTGATGAGCCAACGGGAAATGTGGACACAAAGACGGGAAATACAATAATGGACATCTTAGAAGGTTTGAACAAAGAGGGACGGACGGTAATTGTGGTAACGCACGATGCGGAGATTGCAGCCCGTGCAGGTAGAACAAAGCGGATGCGGGATGGAAGGGTGCTCGATTGAGCGATTTGTATAGAAACCACGAGATTACACAAGATTAACACAGAAGAGAGGAAATGAAGGATACAAACGCTAAAAAGGATAATCTTGTGGAAATCTGCGTAATCTTGTGGTTATAAAAGAGGTTAAGCAAATACCGATGATAGACAAATTTCTGCTGGCGTACCGGAGCATAAGAGAGAGAAGAGCGCGTTCGATACTCACCGTGCTGGGTATAGCGGTGGGCATAGCGGCTATTGTCGCTTTGATGAGCGTAGGCTATGGTATGGAAGAGGCGATAACCGGTGAATTGACGGGGATGGCAGATATGATTTCAGTGATGCCAGGTAAAATAACGGGCCACACCTATGTAGAGTTGGGGAGTTTTACCGATAGAGACGTAAAAGACTTGCAGCGGATAAGCGGGATAAAGGACATAACAGCAATGACGTACGATGCCGCGGAAGTGGAGTATAGGAACAAGCGTGCGCCCGTTTTTGTTCTTGGTGGCAATGCGAAAGAGCTAGGAAGCTTTTATGTGGAGCCTGTCGGGATCAAGGAAGGTAGATGGCTCCGCGAAAATGATTTTAAAGGGTGCGTCATTGGAGACCGGGTAGCCAACGACTTCTTCGATGACGTCATACACGTCAACGATAAACTGATAATAAATGGTGAGAAATTCATTGTGGTCGGCATTTTTGAAAAGGCAAGCACGCTGTATGCTAGTGACGTAGATCCCCATATTTTTCTCACGTTGCACGCAGCAAAGGAAGCTCTGCAAACCAATGAGATAAAGTACATCATGGTGCAGGTCTACAACATAGATGAAGCAGAAGGGACAGCAGAGGAGATAGAAGAAAGGATAAATGATAACCACGGACTCGATGATTTCGCCAACGCGATGACGATGGGGAGCATGATAGAACAGATAGGAGATGTTTTTAATATTATTCGCGGTGTCCTGGTGGGTATAGCGGCAATCGCACTCGTTGTTGCATCCATTGGTATCATGAACACGATGTTGATGTCCGTGATGGAGCGTACGCATGAGATTGGCGTGATGAAGGCGATTGGTGCGAAGAGCAGTGACGTCCTTTCTCTTTTCCTCCTCGAATCGAGTATGGTGAGTCTGGTGGGTGGTGTGGTTGGCTGTGTACTGGGCGCTGTGGCTGCGAAAGTCATCAGTTTCGGTGCAGGCACGGCATTGGGAATTGAATTTGGTGCGGTGGTGAAACCCGAAGTGTTACTTGGCGGCATGGCAGTTGCGATGGTTGTGGGCGTTTTATCAGGGTTCTATCCCGCGCGTAAGGCGTCAAGAATGAGTCCGGTCGAAGCGGTGAGGTACGAGTAAACCTTCTTTCTAAAAAAAGAAGCTTTACCAAGAAAGATTGTTTTTGTAAAGCAAAAAATAGACAGTAAAGGGTGTTGAACGATGAAGGATGTTTTTCTATTAGTATATCGGAATATAAAGGAGCGAAAAGCTCGTGCTGCACTCACGATACTGGGCATTATGGTAGGCATAGGTGCGGTAGTTGCCTTGATTTCCATTGGCTTTGGCATGGAGGAGTCAATCACGGGGGAACTCGTTGAGATGGCAGATGTCATCATGGTAACGCCGATGAGAATGGAATTAGGCAGCATTGGCGCGTTTGGCAGCTTTACCGACCGTGATCTGGAAGCAGTGAAAAGGATTGGGGGCGTAAAAGATGCTGTAGCAATGATGGGCACAATGGAAGAAGTGGAATACCGCGGTGAGAAGTTCATGGTGCACGTCATTGGTACCGACCCCAAAGATGTAGGTGCGCTATTTGGAGCGATAGTGAAGCCAGAAGAGGGAAGATACTTAAAGGCAAACGACCACAAAACATGCACCATCGGGTACAGCATTGCCAATGATTACTTCGATGACGAGATTGGTGTTAACGATAGGATAACGATAAATGGCAGTAAGTTCAGGGTTGTTGGGGTGCTGGAGAAGCAAGGAGGGTTCAGGTCTGAAACGGATTCGGCGATATACATAACGGCACGAGATTCAGTGAGTATTCTCGATAACGAGGATATTTCAACCATCTTCGTGCGTGTGCGGAACATAGGGGAAGCGGAGGAGATAGCGGCAGAGATAGAGAAGCGCATAGATGACAATCACAAGCTGGACGATTTTACGTCTGCAATGACGATGGGAAGCGCGATAGAGCAGATGGAGTCCATTTTCGGGGTATTGCAAGCGGTTTTAATCGCCATCGCGTCTATTTCACTTATCGTTGCTGCTATGGGGATAATGAACACGATATTGATGTCCGTGATGGAGCGAACGCATGAGATTGGCGTGATGAAAGCGATCGGCGCGAAGAACAGGAATATTCTTTTTCTGTTCTTACTCGAAGCGGGAGTAGTGAGTGCAATAGGAGGCGTGTGTGGCTGTATCGTCGGCGTCATTGGCGCTCATGCGATAAGTTTCGGCATACAGACGCTGTTTGACGTGGAAATCGCAGCGATTGTGAAGCCCGAAGTTCTACTTGGTGGAGTCGCGGTTGCGATGCTCGTGGGTATTATTTCAGGGTTGTATCCCGCGAGGAAAGCGTCAAAGATGAGTCCTGTGGAAGCGGTGAGGTATGAGTAAACAAACCTTCTTTCTAAAGAAAGAAGCTTTACCAACAACCTTTCTTTCAAACTTTGAGAAAGTTTGATCAAAACGCTTCGCAGAAAAGAAAGCTTGACCAAAGAAACAAGAGTATTTTGCTTCGCAAAAACCACTTAAAGAGTTTTAGTAATCCATACCAAAGATCAAACCTTTTGCTCCTCTAATTATATAGCGAGGAAGGTATCGGAAACCCCGAAGGGGGTTTCTGATTGTTTTAGTGGCTTACCCACTGCGCTCTCCGCGGTAATAAATCGCAGACTATATTTTTAAATAGCGCCCTAATATTATTACTATATAAAGCATACATAGTTAACCAAACAAGAATGAGAAAAATAGTGAACAAGCCAGACTTGAAACTGTTTCTGTTCTATGGATTAGTGCTTATACCAACGTTCTTTTTGTGCTGCTCGCGAAACGACGTGGCTTTCTTCTTTGTTCTCGTGGCGATGCTTCTGACAAGCGTAATAGAGATACCCATCTACGGGTTTAGAACAAAGAAGCCCGGATATAGTGCGCTTGAGGCGGCGTGTATCGGCGATTTTTACGGCGTGCCAATATCGGAGGAGATGCAGGCAGACAATGAAAGGACATATAAAACACAGGTAACTGTGAATGTAGGCGGCTTCGTTATACCACTGCTTTTCTCTGTTTATCTGCTGCTGAACTATTCCACACGCTTGTTAGAAATAGCGCTGGCTGTCTTGCTAATGGCTCTCTTTTCTTACATGCTTTTAGAGGTAAAAGCAGGCGTGGGCATCGTAATTCCGAGTTATGTAGGTGTGTTTGCCATTCCTCTTGCACTTATACTCGCACCCGAAGCACAAGCAGGGAATACAGCAATAGCGGGGTTGATATTCATACTGGCAATTTTTGGCATTCTATTGGGACTGCTAATAGCGGTGGCAACACTGTCCCGAGAAGAAGTAGGAAGTGCCTTTTTTAATCTCGGTGGCATAGGCAGCTTTCAGCCTATATACCTCATCTCCATTCTGGCTTTGTTAATTGGAACGGTACCGTAGCACAGCACGGCACCGCATACTATCTTGCACAAAATTCGTGGGATTTTTTAACAGGCATCAAGAAAATAGACAAGAAAAAATAAATTGTTGACACAGACAGATGATAAAAATCAACATGGTTAAACTAAAATAAATCTGCGTAAATCAGTGTAAATCTGTGTCTTAA
>JAGGZZ010000007.1 GCA_021161765.1 Candidatus Methanophagales archaeon
ATTATGCCACGCATTTCCTTGCCGTAGACCCTTTTATTTATCTCCGCGTTCCACACGAAGGAAAAGACACCCTCATCGTGTCGCAAATGGAATACGAAAGAGCGAGAAAAGAGTCAACGGTAACTGAAATCCGGTCTTCGCTTGATTACGGCAGGGACCTCAAAACAGAAGAGCTTATTACCAAAATCCTTCTGGAAGAACGTATAAACGCGATAGAAGTGCCGCGGAATTTTCCGTTATTCACGGCTGAGGAACTGAGGAAAAACGGCATAGAAGTGGTTCCCGTGAAGGAGGAACCGATACTAACGAAAGAGCGCGAGATAAAGGATGAAAATGAAATAGATTGTATGAGAAAGGCACAAAGAGCTACTGAGCACGCAATGGGAATCGCCATAGCCACTATAAAAAAATCTTCCGTGAGGGATAACATCCTTATTGAAAACGGTGAAGTTCTAACGTCAGAAAAAATAAAGGCATATATAGAACACGATTTGTTTGATTCTAACTGCATCTGCGATAGCGGGGAGCCAATAGTAGCATGTGGGAAAAGAGCTGCCGACCCTCACTTTACAGGCACTGGTTCCCTCCTCGCAGATGAGCCAATCATCATAGATATTTTCCCACGATTAAAGCGGGAGAGATATTATGCAGATATGTCAAGAACCGTTGTCAAAGGAGAGCCTAAAAAGGCGATAAAAGAGATGTATGACGCGGTTCTGGCAGCTCAAAACGCCGCTTTAGCCCGGGTAAAGGAAGGAGTAACGTGCAAAACCCTGCATAATCTCGTATGTGATGTATTCGAAGAAAGAGGATACGGGACGATAAGAAAAAGGAGTAAAAAAGGATTTATTCATTCCACGGGGCATGGAGTGGGGTTGGACTTGCATGAGAACCCGCGAGTTGCTGATAATGATTACGAACTGCGAAAAGGGAATGTGATTACAATAGAGCCCGGATTGTACGACCCTGAAGTAGGTGCTGTCAGGCTGGAGGATATGGTGCTCGTGATGAAGAACGGCTGTGAGAACCTGACGAAGTTTGAGAAGAAGCTCGTGGTGTGATATGAACTTGCTCAATAATCGGTGGAAAATCCTAAACTCTAATTTCTAAACTCTAAACTGTGGGGCTCTGCCCCACGACCCCGCAAGCCCAGTAGGGGCTTATTCAAATTTCAAAATTCAAATATCAAAACCTCCATACGACCTCACGAGCCTGTAAGACCATATAAAGGGCTTAGTTTTGAATTTGTAATTTTGGTCATCGGGATTTGTTTAGGATTTCGAATTTAGTATTTCGGATTTTTTCCCCCACAACTTTAATTTTAAAAAAACTAAATATTTATGTATTTAAACCACAAATAACCTATTATGAGAAAAGACGTAGTACTCGAAATACTTGCGGATTGGAACTTCTGGGCAAATAGGGAGATAGATACGGGGATAAAAAGGAGTGGATATGTAAAAGAGCTTATTAATCTGGCAACGAAAACGAATCAGATAATCTGCATAGTCGGAGTCAGAAGAGCGGGGAAATCATATCTGATGCGACAGATAGCGCAAGAGTTGAAGAAAGGCGATGGCTCGAATACATTGATAGTAAATCTCGAGGATGAGAGATGGCTTACGAGAGACCTAAAACTCCTCAGGGAAATCTATGACGTATACTTAGAGCGTGTAAAATCCGAGGGCAAGCCGTTCATCTTCCTGGACGAAGTTCAAACAATCGAGGACTGGGAGAGATTTGTACGAGGAGTGCATGAAAGAAATGAAGCAAATATCTTTATCGCAGGTTCGTCATCAAGGTTATTAAGTGCCGAATTGGCTACTCTGCTTACAGGGAGACATATCATCTTTTTTGTACACCCGTTATGCTTCAGCGAATTTTTAGGATTTAAGGATCTACGGATAGAGAAAGAGATAGAGATTATAGCAAAGAGAGTAAAGATCAAGCGGTTTCTGAATGAATATTTAGAATTTGGCGGTTTCCCTGAGGTTGCATTAGCCGGTGAGAAAAAGAGGCTGCTCCTGAGTTATTTTGAAACCATAATCATACGAGACATCATAGATAGATTCAAGATAAGGGAGAGGGAAAAAATAAAGACGCTTGCAAAATACTATCTTACAAACACGGCATCGTTAATAAGCTTTAACAAACTCTCCCGATTTTTGAACATACCGCTTACAACCGTAGAGCGATTTTCAAGCTATCTGGAAACGGCAAACCTCATATTCTTCGTGAGGCGATTTTCATACTCGCTAAAGGAGCAGGAGAAATCGCAAAGAAAGGTATACTCGATTGATGTCGGCTTATCAAATGCAATCGGGTTTAGATTTAGTGAACGATTCGGTAGGATAATAAAAAATGTAGTGGCGGTAGAACTGAATAAAAGGAAGGCGTTTAATCCCTGGATTGAGGTGTATTATTGGAGGGATTACGCGGGGAGAGAAGTTGATTTCGTCATTAAAGAAGGCATAAAAGTCAAGGAATTAATCCAGGTTTGTTGGGACCCAAGCGACCACGAAACACGAGAAAGAGAGCTCAAAGCACTGTTAAAAGCACTGGCGGGATTTAAACTAAAAAAAGCTCTGGTCATAACTGAAGACGTTGAAAAAGCGGAAAAAATCGATGACCGGGTCATAATCTACAAACCGTTATGGAAGTGGTTGTTGCCAATAGGAAACGATAAGGGACTCATCACTTCCGAAGACGTTACGGAAAATAAATTATTGAACTAAAATATAGTCATTCCAGTAATAAATTGCAAATAATGAACCACGAGATTCCACGAGATTAACACAAGAAATACAGATTAACTGGGGGTAAAATCGTCAATGGAACACTGAAAACTAAAATCTATTATCCTTCTCTCGTGTAAATCTGTGTAATCTGATGGTTAATAATTTTCGGAATGACTATAAATCTGCGTAAATCCGTGTAAATCTGTGTCTTAAATAGAAGGAGGTGAGCATGCTCAAGAGATTGTGGGGAATCCCTAATCTCAATGTCTAAAGCATTGAGCATATTTGTAATATCTATCATATAACACATCCTTCACCGCTAATCTCGTGATAATCTGTGTAATCTGGCGGTTATAAATTACCGTTTTCACGGTCAAACCAGAGCGCCACTTACAAATGCGATTAACCCAATACCCAGCGCTATCAACGTCTCTTTTCTCATATAATTATACTTTATATCCACAGAAACCGTTTTTGAATCAAACCTTTTTTTAAAAGATTTGAGTTTGAGTCCGAGACACGTATGCACAAACAACGCATCCGCAGCCGTAACCGGGACGATATATGCAAGATTATGAAAGTAAGGGGTATTGCCAATGAAAAAAGGCACCGCACTCAGTACGACTGCGAGGAAATAAGAAAAAATTGTAACGTGCAAGGCTTTCTCCATTCCGTACACCCTTGCGATACTCTTTACGTCTCTTACCTCGTCACCTTTTACGTCTCCCATGTCCTTCATCACTTCCCTTCCGAAACCGGCAAAGAAAGCGATGGAAGCGAGAATAAGGAGTGGTTGCATCATTTCTGTTCGCTCTGGCGCATATACGAGTAATCCGCCAAAGATAAACGGGACTGCCATCGTAGCCGCGATATAAAAATTGCTTACGGCGATGAATTCCTTCATTTTTATGTCGTAAAGAACACCCATCACGGCTAATATAACCGCAAGTGCGAAGCATATACGGTTCAAGAACACTGCGAAGGCAAGCCCTGCGGCGATGGCACCGCATGCAATCAGCAAAGCTTCTTCTTTTCTTAGCTCTCCTCTCACCAGTGGTCTATCAGTCCGCCGATTCGCCCGGTCTGATTCCAGGTCATAATAATCGTTTAGTGCAAACGTGCCTGCTTCGAGTAGAAAAGCCGTGCAGAACCCGAACAAGGCAAAGTCGCTGAAAAGCACTGTTTTATCCGCTATAATTATCCCTATTAACACCCCGCATCCATACATTAATCCATGCTCCGCCCTCGTTAATCCCCATACGGCTTTTAGTTTCAACCACAGGTTACACAGCAAATTTTCTTCCCCCTAAGAAAGTTTGATCAAAGAAACATATATTTTTTAGCACAAACCTTCTCTTATATAGAAAAGCTTTACCAAAAGAATAGCAAAAGAAACAACTATTTTTTTGATAAAACTTTTTTGCATGCAAAAACGTGTATGAGGGGTATATTCGTTTTAGATGAGCAGACAATAAGTAAAATCGCCGCTGGTGAGGTTGTGGACAGACCCGCATCGGTGGTTAAGGAGCTGATAGAGAATTCCATAGATGCAGGGAGCAGAAGAGTAGTTGTAGAGGTTGGAAAGGGCGGAAGGGATTATATCAGGGTAACGGATGACGGATGCGGTATAAGTGAAGAAGACGTAGAAGCAGCATTCGAGAAGCACGCAACCAGCAAAATAACGCATATAGAAGATTTAGCCGCTCTACAAACGCTTGGATTCCGCGGTGAGGCATTGCCAAGCATAGCGGCAGTGTCGAGGATAGAAATGAGCACAAGGCACGAGAGCGAAGGTTTTGGCACTTATCTGCGTGTGGAGGGCGGAGGGGAGCTAAAAGAAAGAAGGAGAATAACCCGTGCAATTGGTACCACCATAGAAGTTAAAAGCTTGTTTTACAACCTCCCCGCACGAATCGGCACCATAAAATCGGAATCTGCCGAACTGCGACATATAATGGAGAGGGTGATAAATTATGTCGTAATCTATCCGGAGATAAAATTTGAACTCTTCCACGACGAAAAGGAAAAGCCCATAATGAGCACGTTAGGCAATGGTGAAATGTTAGATGCTATCGTTAATGCTTACGGGAGCAGCATTGCCCGGGAACTCATCGAGCTAAAAGAGCCCGATTCGCCTGGTGCTTCTTCGCACATTATTGACATCCAGGTCGGTGGCTACATTTCCAAGCCTGCGCTGGTTTATGGCACAAAAAGGCATCTGCACACGTATGTAAACCGGCGTTTTGTAAGGAGCGAACTCATGAACAAGGCGATAAGGAGAGGGTATGGAACCTTGTTAGCAAAATACACCCACCCTTTCGCCGTTGTTTCTCTTTATATCGAACCAGGCGAGATAAACGTGAACATACATCCAAAGAAGCACGAAATACGCTTTTACCACCCAACTGAGGTTTTTCATGCCATAGTCGAGTCCGTTTCGGCGACATTGCGCCATGCGGATTTGATTCCCGAGGTTGTTGATGTTGAGAAAGAAAAGACTCGCGAAGCCACGGCGGGTGCTGAACGTGCTAAACTCTTTGGCGTTCCTGATGTGGGGCGATGGGAAGCAATAGAGGCACTGCAAACTTCATTTCAAACAGAGGGGACACCAGAAATCAGCGAAAGCCGTGTGGAAGGTGGTAGCGATAGTGGTAGCTTAGACATACGACCTGCTCCGTTGTATCAGATTCTTGATAGTTATATCATAGCACAGACGGAAGCGGATGATATGATTATGGTAGACCAGCATGCCGCGGCGGAACGAATAAACTTTGAGCGGTTAATCGGGAAGTACGGGCAGCGGATAGACAAGCAGGCTCTTTTAAGACCTTACGTGCCCGAACTCAGTCCGCATCAGCTCTTTTTACTCCGTGAGAATGAGGATACGCTCAGGGACATGGGATTCGACATAGAGCAGTTTGGCGAGGGCAGTTATATTATACATGCAATCCCCGTGGTTTTTTACCGGCTGATAGGAGAAGAGGAGATAATAGGAGTGATGGAGGATTTAGTGGAAGAGAGCGGTAAAAGGGAAGATAGAATACGGATTTTGTTCGCTACTGCGGCTTGCAGGGCAAGTGTAAAGGCGGGGGAGAAGCTATCGTATGAAAGTATGCGGCAGATAATGGAAGGATTGAAGAATACAAAGATACCCTATACGTGCCCGCATGGAAGACCAACGATGATACGGATGAGCAAGAAAGAAATAGAAAAGAGGTTTAAGCGGAGGTAGGAAGTATCGTATTTCCGAAAAGTAACCACAAGATTACACAGATTTTCACGAGAAACCTTTTCTTAGAAAGAAAAGCTTTACCAACAACTTTTTTTGGTCGTGTCCTGATTTCGCAGAAAAGTATATATAGCTCACATTTCCATAGGGAATATTAAGGGATTGGCGAAATGGGAGAAGTAAACGTAGACGAATTTTTTTTTGTCCAAACGAGGCGTGTCCAGATTACGGAAAGAAAGAGAAGGGGAATATCGTGCTAAAAATGCTTGTAGAAAAGGGCAGCATTAGGGGCACAGCGAGGGCAATGGGTGCAGACAAAGACAGTGTAGCCCTCTGGCTCAAAAGAGCTGGGGAACACTGCGAAGAAGTCACTGAATATCTGCTTCGGGATCTTTTTCAATCCGTTTGCCAGAGCATGCATGTGCATTTTATATTGTTCAAGTGGCATTATAAAATTTGCGTAGCATAATCTGTTACATCTTGTCTTTCAAGTCGATAAAAGGGGGACACGACC
>JAGGZZ010000043.1 GCA_021161765.1 Candidatus Methanophagales archaeon
CACAAGATTCTTCTTTTCACCTCCAGACTCTTCTTACCAAAATTTAATAATTCATAAACATATTCAAGGAAGCCAGAGACTAACTCACGATGAACTTCCATCGCGGCACCAATAATCTCTTGAGTTAAATCCTTATAAAGCCACTTTTCATTCATATCTTTCATTTTCTCTCTTCTGTGGAATCTTGTGTAATCTCGTGGTTTCTACGCTCCCTCATGTTTATAGCTTTACTTATCCTCAACACGTCTATCAAATATTCACATGCCCTGAATGCTTCCTTTCTATGCTTCGCACCCACCAGAATAGCAACGATATTATCGCCTGCTTCCAACGAACCTTTTCGATGTGCGATTTCCACAGCTTCAACATCAAACTTTTCTATGGCTTCTCGTTTCAAGAACTCAAGCTCTTTCTCTGCTTTCGTTTCGTCTTTAATTTCTATTTCCATACCTGTTAGACCTTCATCGGCTCTCACTACACCGAGAAACGAAACGATACAGCCCAAGCCCGGCTCAGGCTTTTTCATCTTCCTCACGAGTTTATCAATGGAAAAATCCTGCTCTGCAATCATTTCGATTTCGTTCATAACATAAATTTAAATTTAAGAGTGACTATAAAAAATAAAAAATATGAACCTTAAAGCCCTCGTATCACAGCACCAGCAAGCATTCAAGCAGAAAGTAGTGCAAGCGTTCGCAGCAAAACATTCGATGAGCATGGAGCAGGTAGTTGAGGAGTATGAGGACGAAATAGAGCGGTATATCCGGGGAAAATACAAGGGTATAGAGCAGGCAGTTTCAGAGATACATGAGTTCAAACGCCCTGTCGTGTTGAATATAAGACGGGACCCCTGCAGCGACAACGTATGCATGATTTGCGAACGCGACCAGCCCAATATCAAGGAGCTGCAACGATTGTATGGCGACAGATTGGTTTTTTATACGATTTACGATGGCTCGCCAGAAGGTGCTCTTTATCATGTTATACATCAGGGAGAGGGCGAGAAGCTACTCCCATTGACCGCGGTCATCCACAAGGGGGAAGTAAAAAAATACTGGTCCGGGAGACCGGTGGAGGTTGAGGAATACCGCGAATATCTTGATCCGCTGGTGTAAATTAAGAAGGTTCAAGAAAACAGAAAATAAATTATAGACACGGATTAACACAGATGATGAGAGTCAACACGGTTAAACTAAAATAAATCTGCGTAAATCAGTGTAAATCTGTGTCTTAAACAGAAGGAAGCTATACTTTATATATACAACAACAAAAGATTAAATTAAAGGAGGCAATAAGTTACAATGTGTAGTGTTGGTGGTGCGGATTTCGACCTGGAGATTGAGAAGATAGAATTAGTGAGATACAAGTGCAATAATTGCGGGAACAAGTTTGATGCGATAGGCGATAAAGTGCTCTGCCCTTCATGCCAGTCGGAAGACGTAGTGAAAGTGTAAAAACCTGAATTTACCTGACATGACCCGGCATGATAAGATACCCCTGAGCAGTAGCGAGATGCTGCTGGTGCATGGAAATAGCGGTACGTTAGCTGTGGTCAAGGCAGGCGGCGCTCAACGGCAACAATTTTTCGTTGATACTCCAGAAGGCGAGTTCGTATTGGCGGTGGGACCTGAAGAACTGCTTGTAGCTTCTGGCTTTGGCACTGACGAGCGAATAGAGAACGGATTAAGGTGTGTGCTGTACATGATTAGAGAAGTCAATTCGCCGCTGATTGTGCTGCCGAAGAACCATCCCGCTTCGGCACGTCTCAAAATAGTGGTGGCTGCGGGCAAACGAATTGTGCTGAGCTGTAGCATTACGCCGGGGACACATCCGGAACAGCATTTGCTCTGCGGCATGAAGGAGTTTGACGGTGCGGAGATTCTGGGCGTAGAAGGCGGCGTGGTGCTGAAGGGACTGGAACGGGCGAAGTGTGAGAAACGGGGTTTTGTAAACGAGATAAAAAAACCACGCGCTTATTTGTTTTTCTTTTAGCACAGGTTTTCTTTTTGTAAAAAAGAAAAAGTGTTGTGTAATCTTGTGGTTATAAAAGCGTCTAAACGTTCAACCAGTCCCGGGACATGAGGAAAAACTTAAATGCTGGAACCACCGAAATAACTTTTCCACCAATTTTTCGCGTCTCCTCTTTATCCCGCGAAATTACGTAACCCTTCTCAACTTTGAACCTTTTCATAAACGCAAGCAATCCTTTAATGTCTGTTTTCCCATATTTAACCTCAATTGGCACAGGTTCTCCGTTTGTCATAACTACGTCAACTTCATTCTTGTACGGGTCGCGCCAGAAGAATTCTGCTTTAAGTTGATTTACTACCAACCACTCAAATACGCGCGATTTAGAATGCTCGTCTTCTCTGAACAGGAGCTCGGTAGAGATTATCGTGGGACAATATTTTTTTAGTTTCCTTTCCGTCTTCCTCCTACTTCTTGAATAGTTGTACAGTTTTTTAATGAGAAACGACTCCTCGAGATACGCTAGATAATTTGAAATCGTTTGTCTTGACATTTTCAATTCCTTTGATAATTCTGAAACTTCTATGAGTTGCCCTGGCTCTTCCATAATTATGTTAAGTAGTGATTCTATTACTGATATGTCTCTAATCTTAAACAATCCCGGTATGTCTCTGTAAACAACCTTTTCTACTATGCTTTCTTTAACATATTTCTTCACCACGTCTTTCTCTTTGATGTTCACCAATTCAGGAAAACCGACGGTCAAGGTGAATTCGCCGAACAACTTGGCCAATTCCCGCTCATAAATGCCGATGGGCTCGAAATCAACTTCTTTGAACCGAAGGAATTCGGCGAATGAAAGCAGCTCGACTTTGAACTCAAATATTCTCCCGGCAAGCGTTTCTTTTGTCTTTTTTCTTATAAATAATGATTCTGAACCCGAAATTATTATCTTAACTTTTTTCCCGAATATATCATATATGCTCTTTAATTGATTTTCCCAATTGCTTAGCTTTTGTATCTCATCGAGCAAGAGCAGATATTTTCCTTGTCGTCCACGGAAGTCCTTTTCCATTAGTTCCTCATATCCCCTCATAACCCCCCTTATTTCTGCTTCGCGGAATTCGTCAAAGGAGAAGTAAATTATATTCCGCGAATCAAAGCCATTTTCTATCGCGTCTTCTATGATTTTCTGCATTAAAGTCGTTTTTCCAACTCTTCTTAAACCCGTAAGTGCAATTATCTGTGGCAACGGCATGAACTTCTCGATTTGTTCGTAAATTTCTCGCTGCTTATATTCTATCTCAAATTCTCCCTTCCACCAGGGATTTAAATCCCGCAACACATCCTTAATTTTTGCCATGTTCTAGCTTTGTATATATTCAACCTATAATCGATTTTATGTTAATTGTATTTAACATTTAACATTTAACATTGTCAGATTAACCGCGGAGTTCGCAGAGAACGCAAAGGATGTAGGTTTTAGGGCTACGAACACCCGACACCTTATTTCCTCTGTGAACTCAGCGTTCTCTGCGGTAAATTTTAAATGCGACAAAATCAAAATAAAAAATGTTCTTTTTAAACTATTAACGAATCTAAAAGGCGACAAAAATCACGGGAAAGATGGCGGGAGTTAGGGACACGTCAAAAGCGAAAAGGATAGTAATAAAAGTTGGAACCAGCAACCTTACGGATACGAGCTATCGGCTTGACCCGCGAAAAGTCGAAAAACTTGCTAAGGAGATAATTGAACTGAAAAATCAGGGTAAGGAAGTCATTGTCGTAACGTCCGGCGCTATCGGTGCCGGTATCGGTAAGCTCGACCTGAAGCAAAGACCCCGCGACATTAAAGTATTACAGGCTACGGCGGCCGTCGGTCAGAACATCCTGATGAGCACGTATGATAAATATTTCTCAAAATACGAGCAGACTATCGCTCAACTCTTATTGACGCACGATAATTTCTTTAACCGACAGAGGTACCTCAACCTTAGAAATACATTGATTACATTGCTTAAGTCCGGTGTAATACCAATAATCAACGAGAACGATACCGTAGCAGTGGATGAAATCAAATTAGGAGATAATGATAATTTATCTGCTCTGGTGGCGAGCAGCCTCGGTGCGGATTTACTTATTATACTTACCGACATAGATGGCTTGTACACGTATGACCCCAAAAGGAGCAAAAAAGCGGAATTCATTTCGGTTGTGGAAGATATAACGCCGGAGATTGAGCGAATTGCCTCGGGCAGAGGTAAGACAGGTGTGGGTGGAATGAAGACAAAAGTTCAGGCTGCTGAAGTCACCATGAAAGCAGGCATTCCGATGGTTATTGCAAACGGCGGTGAGGAAAACATCCTCTCCCGGATTATAGCAGGAGAACCAGTGGGGACGTTATTCATGCCCAAAAAGAAAAGGATGAACGATAAAGAGCACTGGATTCTATTCTCCGCATCGCCAAAGGGCAAGATTAAGGTGGATGAAGGTGCAAAAACCGCACTGGTAGAAGGAGGTGGTAGTTTGCTTCCGTCCGGTATCACCGACGTTGAAGATGAATTCTTGCGTGGCGACCCCGTGAGCATTGTTGACGCCCGGAGCGTGGAATTCGCGAGAGGCATTACAAACTACTCCTCCGGGGAAATAAAGAAGATTAAAGGTGTGCAGTCAAAAGAAATCGAGCAAATTCTGGGTCGTAAAGATTACGGATACGGCGAAGTAGTGGTTTATAGAGGTAATCTCGTGTTGTTATAGGGGGCAGACTGCACACCCAATGTGTTTTTGGATTAAACCTTTTTCTAAAAGTAAGTTTGACTTATCAACCCTCCCGACCAGAACAAAAATAAAGAAAAACCCCCCGAGACGCAGAGACACGGAGGAGGAAAAAATGAAGAATACAAGTGGGG
>JAGGZZ010000035.1 GCA_021161765.1 Candidatus Methanophagales archaeon
ATATAAAGGGTGTTTAAGATGCAAGAAACAATCGAGGTTATTTACGAAAAAGGGGTATTTAAGCCGCGGAAAAAGGTAAAATTGAAGGAAGGGAGGAAAGCGAAAGTCACCATAGAAAAGGAAAGGGGGATTATCTCATCTGAAGACATTAAAGAAATAGCAGATACTATTAAAACTTTACCGAGGTCGAAAATCAGCCAGAAAAAATTAGATGAGATATACTATGAAGGAAAAATGCTTGATTGATACCTCCCTTCTTCTGGAAGTTATACTTGAAGGCGAAGCTGAAGTCCTGAGAAAGCTCTCAGAGTACATTTTGCACGTACCCGTTAATGTTCTTGAGGAGTCAAGTTTCAAGATTATTGTTAGCAGTGTTTTAGAGAGTCTAAAATCCGAGAAATACAGTTTTTATAGAATAAAAGAGGAGTTTGAAAAAGGTAAAGGGAAAGAGTTAGTAGCGAAGAGGCTACATCTGCTCAATTCAATAAAAGATAAATTGGTTGTTTTAGAATTAAATGAAGATATTTTTGAGATTGCAAAAGAAGTTGTGAACAATTATCGCTTATTGCCGAACGATGCATTAATCGCAGCAACATGCAAGCATTACGGAATAAGAAAAATAGCTACTTTCGACCCGGATTTTAAAAGAGTGAATTTTTTGGAGGTAATTACACTGGAAAATGACAAGAACAGTGGAAAAGAATTGCAAAAGATAGGGAGATGAGCCGGATGATACGAGGTTGGGGGAGGAGCTTATTGTTTAGTATTTTTGTTGCCGCATTTATCTTTTCTTTTCTTTTAATATGCACAAGTATAGAGTGTGCAAGTGCATCAGAGCCTCAAATCGAAGTAACTCCACTTCAGGTAGAAGTATTATTCGATTCGGAAAGGGGCTCTGAGGCTTTCTATCCCGCGGAGGAAACTATAACAATCACTAACAATGGAGAAAATACCACTGTGGTGAACATTAGCCATGATCCCGAGATTGCTATCAGTTGTCCTGGCACTTTTAGCCTCCCTCCTGGAGAACGCGAAATCACGATTAAGGCACATTATGATGCGGATGATAAATCGTATCCCCTCACGATAAACGCTGGAGGAGTGACGAAGACTGTTACCGTAAAGGTAATTTATTGCGCAAAGCTCGAGGTATCTCCTTCTTCAATCGTCGATTTTGAAAGGGTTGGTAGTAAGGAATCCAAGGAATCGGGGACGATTACGATTAGCGAGAAATATAAATATAAAGCTGCAGAAGGCATCACAATAGAAAAAATAAGTGGAAATGATTGGGTTACAATAAAAGGTACCCTGTCAACTCGGATAGATAAGGGCTCTTCTGATACAATAAAATTTCAGATAGCTTCTGAAAAGGACCCCATTGTTAAAAACGAATATTCATGGAAGTATCGTGTAGAGTATACTACATCTGAGGGCAAAAGAGAGACTATTACAATATTCATCGAAGCATACATACTAATGCCACCGAAGCTTGGCAGGCTTGATGATGAAGAACTCGAAATAAAATTCGATAAGCCAAAAGGCACAGTTTCGAAATATGATAGGTATATTGATGTGCCAGTAAGAAATTTAGGAGATGAGCCAATGCATTTCAGCAGTAGCATCTCAGAGTCACCAGGTGGTGGAATCACTATCGGAATAGATCCTTATTCTCCTAAAGTAGTTTCTAAAAGGGGCAGTGAAAACATCAAGGTTCATATCATTGCTCCCTACGATACTCCTGAAGGAACATATCAAGGAAAGCTGTTTATAGATACCGTGGAGGACAAGGATGGGTATGTGAAAATAACCATAAAAATAATATGGCCGGTTGATTTCACCATCTCCTCATCTTCTCCTTATTTCACACCATCTCCTCCTTCTATTGATTTCGAGTCCTTAGAGCTGAGAGAGCGAGGATATGAAAAGAAAAGCACTGATATAACCCTGACAGAATTCTATGGGTATAAACCGGTGCGGAATTTACGCTTCTCCGCGAGCGGTGAATACGGGAACTGGCTAAAAGAAGAGATGGCGTTCTTAGAAATACCACCAGGTGAGTCAGGAAATATCACGCTCAAAATCGAACCCGGATTGGAAGCAGTGCCAAAGGACTACTCATGGAAGTATTATATACGTGCTTACGAGATAAGCGCAAAGCGAATTGATGTAAAGGCGAAGATTGTGCCGATGAATATCCCGGAGATGATAGAATATTTGAACTCATTTAGAGAAAGCCCCCTACATGATAGTTATCCATCCTCAGAAGTGATAATATCAAACGGCGTAGGAATGCTGGAAGTTATAGAGGAAAGCGAAATAGGTGCAGAGGACTGGAATAAAATACCCGTTTTGATGAAGAGCGCACTCTCTCTACTCTCATCGCTGAATGAAAGTATTATGTCCAGTGAAGAGGAAAACTATGGAAAAGCAGTGGAGAACTTAGTGAGTGCCTCGGTATCAACATCCACAATCGGCTCGAATTCTGAGCTGAACAATTTGGGCATATCGGGATACGCAAAGGATATTTCAACGGGTGCGGACAGGACAACGGAGGAAGTGCTGATTGACGAAGCGAAAAAGCTTGAATTGCGAGGGTGGAATATAAAGAAGGCAGTGGAGCACGCAGTGGCACTGGATGATATAAGCGGCTTAAAAGAGGAAGAAAACGTGCTTGAATCCGCTCTTTCATATCAATATGCCGCTACGATATATGGTCTGCTCAATGATAAGGAAGGGAGAATAGGAAGCAACTATGAAGAATCTCGGCTCATGGATAAGCATGATGAACTGGTAAGCGATGCAACAGACCTTCGTATCAAAGCGGAGAAAAACATAATGAATACCGAGGAGAACGACCTTATTAGAATCTGGAATACCTATCTTCTTTTGAATCCCTATAACTACGATACTTTTTCTGAGAGCTATGGATCGGCGGAGAAATACCTGGAAGACGCATTAAAGAACTACAAAGTCGCAGGTGAGTCACTTATGGCTGAGGATACAGAAAAGAAATTAAATGAGGTAAAAAGCGAGTGGCGTTATATATTATCTCTGTTCTTCCTTGCGTGCATTCTGTATGGCGCAGCTTTCATCTATACGATAAACCGGATCATTATGGGCACGGTGGCATATATGAGAGACACGTATGAGCGAGAGGTGGGGGATATTGTGGTTACGTAGTACTTTAAAAGTTACTTCTTTCACAAAGCTTTTTCTTTTGAGAAACGATTTGCATAGATGATAAAGACGGCTATGACCATGACCATGACTGCGATATACGATGAAACGTTGATGGAAAAACTGAAAAAGGAAACAGAAATAGCACGAAAGGCGAGGAAAAGAGGTTTTGACCCTTCGCTTCAGCCAGAAATCGAGATAACCAAAGACCTTGCAGCTCGCGTAGAAGCGCTTATAGGAATAAAAGGCATAAGTGGAAGGATAAGGGAATTAGAGCGAGAAGGATACAGTAGAGAAGAAATAGCGTTAAAAGTAGGATATGACTTCGCAGAAGAAAAATTCGGCAACTACAAGCAGCGCATAGAAGTGATAGAGCATGCAGTTAGAACCGCAGTAGCGATTCTCACCGAAGGCGTGGTTGCTGCGCCTTTGGATGGCATAGCGCGGGTGGAAACAGGTAGAAACGACGATTCGAGCGAGTACATTAAAATATTTTATTCGGGCCCGATACGAAGTGCAGGTGGGACTGCTCAGGCGCTTTCTGTTTTGGTTGCGGATTATTTAAGGAGTAAAGTGGGATTTGCAGCGTATTCGCCGCGAGAAGAAGAAATAGGGCGATATATACTGGAGGTTTCCGCATACGCGCAAATAAGTGGATTGCAATACACGCCTACGGACGAAGAGATAAGGGAAATCGTGGGGAATTGCCCTATTTGCATAGACGGCGACCCCACGGAAGATAAAGAAGTGGGAGGCTATAAGGACCTTGAACGAGTCGCCACGAATAAAATAAGGGGTGGGATGGTGCTCGTTATTACAGAAGGAATGGCAATGAAGGCACCGAAGATAAAACGGCATGTTGATAAACTTGGTATTCCGGGCTGGGAGTGGGTGAGTAAGTTAGTAAAATCGAAGGTAGAAAAAGGAGAGCGGGACTTTTTAGCGGATTTGATAGCTGGGAGACCTGTATTTGGAAAACCCGCAAAAAAGGGGGCATTCGCATTGAGATATGGTCGAGCACGCAATTCGGGTTTTGCTTCCGCGGGCATTCACCCTGCCGCGATGTCTTTACTTGAATTCACTGCCGTGGGGACGCAGCTAAAGCCCGAACTGCCTGGTAAAGCCGCTTGTGTTGTCCCCGTGGATTCCATTGAGGTGCCGACAGTGAAATTAAGGGATGGCAGCCTGATCAAATTAAATTCCGTTAAAGACGTTCAGAGGGCAAGGGAGGAAATAGCGGAAATAGTGGATTTGGGCGAGATACTCATTGATTACGGTGAGTTTCTGGAAACGGGGCATCGGTTAATGCCCGGTGCATACAC
>JAGGZZ010000236.1 GCA_021161765.1 Candidatus Methanophagales archaeon
CTTTACCTCTTCTTCCGCGAGTTCTATCCTTTTCATAAAATATAGGATAAACTCACAGTATTTATAGTTGTCTAAAAACTAAGTTGTTGAGACACTGGTGCGAGTTTTTCATTTTTATTTTATATTCATTCATTTTTTTTCAACCCCTTTTTAAAACAACCTCATATAACTCTTTTTGAACCTCAGCATCCTGATATTTCTTCTCGTCCCGTAAATATCCACTGATGACTTCATATTCAATTTTTGATACTTTACTTTTCAGCCATTCAAGTCCTTTCGATTTAAACGGAATGAGCGAATAAAATGAAATGCCGTGCTGAGCGGCAACTTCAGCCGCTCCCTGCTCACGGTCAAGTAAAACAACCACATCTCCGCATTCAACTTTTAAACATCTCTTCTTCGCTTCGTGCTTTATCTGCTCAATTGCAACGAGTTTAGAATCGAATTTTGTCGCTAAGTCATCAATAACCACTATCCTGTCGCCTTCTTCAAACTTGCCCTCTACCAGCGTATGCTCACCATAACTCTGAATGTATTTCTCGAATTCATCCGAAGACCTAACCCTTATTTTTCTCGTCCAGAGCGATGGTATGCCCGCCAGTATTGCTATTGCACTGGCGATAGGTATTCCAGTCATTGCAACACCCACCACTTTATTCACTTCTTTGCATTCCTCTTTGATTATTTTTCCAAGTGCATAGCCCACTTTTTCGAGTAATTCCGGGTAAGAAGCGAGAGGTCTCAATTGTATGTAAAAAGGACTCCACAAACCAGAAACGAGCATCCAGCCACGTGGATTATCACGATACCAAGTTTTTATCAGTCCTTTTTCGTATAGCAAACAAGTTATTTCTTTCCCGAGTTCCTCTTTCTCGTCTTTCCATGGCATTTTATTTTTTCGTAATGCGAAGTTCTATTCGCTCTGTATCTTTGCTATTAGTCTTTGAGCGCCTTCTTTATCAATCCAATCTTCAATCACATATCTAATTTTTACCATTCCTCTTTCCTTATCGGTATCAATCAACTCGAAAAAATAATCAGCACTATCAAAAAAATTCTCCGTTTTCTTGTCTATTTGATCCAATGCTTCAATAGGATGCCCGTGAAGATCTGCTTCGTCATTTAAATATTCAATTAGGGTCTCACCCACCGCCTGCATATCTTTATCTAAATCCGCAATCACATTACCGTCTTTATCCACGAGTTGCTTACATAAATAGTCGTGTTCATGTTCTTCGTCCTTTTCTTCTCTTCTGCCTTTAACCTTCTTTTTTCTCTTGCTCATATTTTAACATCCTTTTTAATAAGGGATGGTTTTATAAGTATTCAAAAATTAGTTTGCTACACATGCTAAACGAACTTGATTCCCTGATTGAAAGACTGATATACGAGCGGTCTCCGGCTGAGAGGAAAAAAATTGCACTACGGATTTCTGAATTCGGGGAAGATGCAATAGACCCTTTGCTGCAGGCAATAGATAGGACATGGGAAACTATGGATATAGACACCGATATGTTTATCTTCGATGCGCTGTGGTATACGTATCAAAATATTGGTTTGAGACCTTTTGAGCGAATACTAATGGATAAAAACAATTCATTTCGAAAATATTTGGCTAAATTCTGGATAGCAATGATAGAAAGAAAAGAACTTCCTGAACAGCCTGCTGGATTAGAGTGGGGGGAATAATGCCCGATAGCAACATGAAGTGGAATGAAATACAAGAGGGAATAAAACGCTGTGAGAAGTGCAAAGAAGAAGGCATTTGTGAGGTCCGATGTCCTGATGATAGAATCCCCACATCAGGACCCCAGAACGTGAAACTCCTTTTTGTCTCCGAAGCACCGCCTCTGAACACTCGTTACTACTTCTACCACGAAAACTCAAATGATAGACTCCGAAACAGTTTATTTGAAATCCTACGATGCGATTTGAGCTATGAAATCAGCACCATAAACGATTTCATCGCCGCGGGTTTTTATCTTCTGCCGACAGTGAAGTGCCCCTCGGCAAGAACCGGGCGAAATGCAGCACCTCCTGGAAAAGTTATAAAACTTTGTGCAGAACGGCACCTTAAACGAGAAATAGAGTATATAAACCCTGACGGTGTTTGTTTATTAGGAAGGACAGCATTACAGGGTTTTTTAACCTTACGCAATCTTTGGGACGTTCAAACGCATGACCCTCGAGAAGTAGGAAAGACACTATCCGAAGCAGCAGGAAAAGAGTTAGAGGTGAAGATTTTGGATAAAAGCACCAAGTTTATGATTTCTTATTGGCCCACGAAAAGACATCACAGGTTTCATGAAATAAGCGAACACATAAGGATGTTGATAGAGATAATAGGTTTTTAGAAGATGCAAGATGCAGGATGCAAGATGCAAGTCAGAAAATAGAAGTCAGAGTTCTGTTTTCTATTTGCAGCGGAGATGAAAAGCTACCGAGAGACAGTTTTTAGTCGCAGTATACCATTCACAATGATAGAAGCGAGGGCGATATTAAGCAAGCTCAGGAAATGGCAGAACACGATACAGCGAAGGTCTTCTGCTCAAAATTCCAGTAAATTTTGAACCGACAGTGAAAAATAAAAATTGCAAAGTGCAAAAGTCAAAATAAACTTTTTCCCGCGAAGCGTTTTTGCATTTTGCAATCTGCACTTTGCATTTTGTAATTACAAAAACGCCATCGCCTCCTTGCAAAACCTCCTCGCCACTCCCTCCATATCCCTGCTTTTGTATATCGCAGACCCGATAATAGCATACGCCTCTTTACCTTTTACCGCTTCAAATGCTTTGCTTATCGCGCCTCCCTGCGAACCAATCCCGGGCATGCAAAACTTCGGCTCGTTCACGATTTCCGACAGGAAACGATTGTATTCCGCGACAATATCGGGTTTGCTTCCTGGAGCTACAAAATATTCCACGCCGCATTCTGCTGCGATTTTGTACATCTCTTTTGGTGCGTCAGTGTCAATAAATCCCCCTTCTCTATGCAGGTACTTCTCATGTGTCATTTCACCGCCCACCCAGGGAACCAACCCGTTTTTGAATATCGCTTCGATAAACGCTTTCTCAGTGGCAGGACCGGCCATCGGGAAAATAATAACCGCTTTTACACCTGCTTTTGCGCACACTTCTGCAAATTTATCGCCCATCGCCGGTATGTCCGTGCCTGCCTTTTGATGGTCGTAGATTACGGGCAAGTCGGTCTGCTCTGCTGCTATCTCCGTCAGTTTCGGTAATCCGTAGCGTAACGCAAGTGTGCACCCCACCTTATATCCCACGATTCCTTCAACCGAGCACGTCTGCTCAATTAACGTTTGGAATTCTTCCACCGTGGTTACGTCACACGCCGGGATTACGCCTTGCGTCAGGTGAAATAGTTTTGCCATAACACTTTTCTTTTTTACAATAACTAATTTTTATAGAACTATTGATATTCTTAATAAACCGATGACAAGGCTAATGGTTCCGCATCCTGGGCATTTCTCCGCATTGAAGGAGATAATAGAAGCAAAAGAGGAGGAGGGTTTAGAAGAAGTGGAAGAGGTGTTCATGGGCGGGTCGCCGGAAGTAATGGGGAGTGGAAGAGGGGTACTACATGCACCGCTTATTGAAGAGATAAGGGAACAAACCGAATATGCACATCAGCACGGCATAAAAATGGATATTGCAATGAACTCCACGTGTCTTGGCGGTCATCATCTGACCTTTGAGGGCTATAAGATGTTCAAGTGGTATTTCAGCGAGTTGAATAAAGCGGGTGTTGATGGTGTTATAGTGGCAGAGCCGTACCTCGTGGAGCTTCTGCGCGATTTCCCGATGAAGACCATTGTATCCGTTTTGTCTTACGTTGATGCGCCGCAGCGTGCTAAATTCTTTGAAGACCTCGGGGCTGATGTGATAACGGTGGACACGAACATAAACCGGCATTTCCCGCTGTTGAGAGCAATAGTAAAAGCGGTTAACTGTGACGTGAGGGTGATAGTGAACGAAGGCTGCCTTTACCGGTGTCCTTTCAGGTATTTTCATTACAATCTCGCCTCACATCTCAGCAGTTTAAACCAACCCCGCTCTCCTCTCTTCGCACCCGACTACTATTTCGATAAGTGCATAAACATCCGCCTGAGAAACCCCGTACAGATAATAAAGTCCGCGTGGATAAGACCCGAAGACGTGAAGGAATACGAAGCGATAGGGATAAAGAGCTTCAAACTTTCGGGAAGGACAAAAACGGTGAACTGGATAATAGAGTGCATGAAGGCGTATGCTCACAGGTCGTTCAAGGGGAACTTGCTTGAACTCCTGGATTGCCCACAAATGCTCAGGTTCATGTTTTACGTGGATAACGAAAAGCTTGAGGGAAGCATAGAACAATGGAAGAACTGTAAAAAAATCTGTAACGAATGTGGATATTGTGATAAACTTACACAGGAGGTATTGACCAGCATCAAATGAAAGTGATAGTTCCGCATCCGGGTCATTTCCCCGCATTGAAGGAGATAATAGAAACAAAAGAAACAGCGGGTTTGAAAAATGTAGATGAGGTTTACATGGCGGGCTCGCCGGAAGTGGTAGGCAGCGGAAGAGCGATGCTTCACGGAGCGGCTGTTGAAGAGATAAAAGAGCAGACTGCTTATGCGCATCAGCACGACATAAAGATGAACATTGTGATAAATGCATCATGCCTGGGCGGCTATCACCTGACTTTTGAGGGTTATAAGGTGTTCGAATGGTACTTTGGGGAATTGAATAAGGCGGGTGTTGATGGCATTACCGTGGCAGAGCCGTATCTAATTGAGCTTTTGAAGGAGTTCCCGATGGAGACGGTTGTTTCATGTGTAGCGCATGTAGATTCACCGCAGCGTGCTGAATTCTTTGAGGACCTGGGTGCTGATACAATCACGGTGGATACAAACATCAACCGGGACTTCCAAACATTAGAAGCAATACTGAGAGCCGTGAATTGCGACATCCGAATACTTGTGAACGAAGCATGTCTTTATAAGTGCCCGTTTCGGTATTCGCATTTCAATCTCTTCTCGCACATTACCACCCCCCGGTCTTCTTTTTTGAATGCACGAAACCAGCCCCTGAATACCTTTGGCGACTACTATTTTGATAAGTGCATATCCATTCGTATGCGACAGCCGTCAGAGATCATAAGGTCGCCGTGGATAAGACCGGAGGACATGAAGGAATACGAGGAGATAGGGATAGAAAAGTTCAAGATTGCGGGTAGAGCAAACGCAGTGAACTGGATAATAAATTGCATGACAGCATACTCACGACGGTCATTTAAAGGAAACCTGCTTGAACTTCTTGATTGCCCTTCTGAACTCCGCTATGCGTTCTACATAGATAACGAACGCCTGGACGGCAGCATAAAACAATGGAAGAGCTGCAACAAGATCTGTGATGAATGCCACTATTGCGATAGACTAACGAGTAAGGTTTTGAGGGTGGAGAAACAAGAAAATAAAATATAGACACAGATTAACGCAGATGAAAAAATCAACAATGTCAAACTAAAATAAATCTGCGTAAATCAGTGTAAATCCGTGTCTTAAATAGAAGGAAGTTATACTTTATATACAGTGAAATAC
>JAGGZZ010000235.1 GCA_021161765.1 Candidatus Methanophagales archaeon
ATTGTGTCACCATAGATTACGACACGCTGGAAGATGATACGGTGACGATAAGAGAACGGGACACGATGAAACAGATTAGGGTTCCTGTAGCGGAAGTAAAAGCGGTGCTGTTAAAAGTAAAAGGGTAAGTTAAATAGCACTATATATTTATTTACACTGAGAACAGACTAAAATTGGTGAAAGGGATGAAAAAGGTACCTACCGAAGAGGAGATGCTTGAAGCGATAAAGAAAAACCGAAAGATAATGGAGATTTGGGGTGCATTAAAAGACATCGTCCCGGAAGCAGTGAGTGATGTGAAGGAGCGGAGAAGGCGATATGAAAGTCTTGGTCATAGCAGAGACTAATTGGATCGAGGATATTGCATTGGTACAAGATCTGAGGTCTGCATATTTACACCAACTGAAGGACGAAAGAAAAATTGGTATAGCAGTTCCTGTGTATTCCTTGCATGAAGCAGATGGATCGTTAGATAAAAAAATTGCAAAACGAATTGAAGAGATTGATAACTTCTTACATTTTCTTGGTCGTATTGGACAAAGCAAACCTTATGAGAGTCTTTGTAGCATAGTGAAGAACACTTTAAAGAAATTCAAATCAAAAAGTTTAGCTGAAAAGGGGGAGATTAAGCGTGTTTTGAATAAAATCAAAATGAGCGTTGATATAATCCCTTACACGGCGACATCGGCGCTTAATGCAGATTTGAGGTTTGAATCTATGGCGTCAATATAGGGTTGGATTTTGAGGTGGTTTAGAGTAGAAGAAATCGTGTTATTATCGCCTTTTCCTCTTTCTATGCCCTCTAAAGCCGGGAATAATCCTAATCAAAAGTACTTTATACGTAGTGTAATATTTACACTATGAAATGGCATTTATTTAGGAGAAGAGAAGATGCCGACAACTGAACCTGAAGAACCGACATCAAGGGGTGTGGTGCACTTCTTGGCATGATTGCAGGCGGTGCACTTGGCTTATTAGGGGGTCCTGTAGGTGTGATAGTTGGTGGTGTAATTGGGGCAATATTAGGGAATGAAGTTGAGAAAGGAGAGAAAAGAGAGAGAAAGCGAAGAGAAGAATGATATGGATATTGAATTGGAGACACATAGAGATTATTTTGGTAGAAACTATATCAAAAGGATTCCTCAGGGGATTAAATCGCGATTTATGAGATAATTTACTTTCAACTGTGAAAACGTATTTTCCCGTGCTTGGCGGGTATTTCTCTTTTAAAAGCGAAAATATTTTTTTCAGGTCTTCTTTTCTTTCTTCAATGTCTTCAACACGGGCTATTCCAAATCTCCTGAACGCCCTCCACAGTTCCTTTGCAACTTCCGATTTGTGTATCCAGAAACAATATGAGCAACTCCAAATACGCCCTCCGTCCTTCTTGAGCACCCATTCACCTCCTGTTTGTTCGTCTTCACAGGGATAAAAGGGACAGAAACACCACGTGCAATCCTGACCGCGAAAATGACAGGGATAATAGTCACACGTTTCGTCTCTTCCTACGAGTTTCTTATCATTCAATACCCTTTTCAAGCGTTCATAAGCGAGTGGATGCATATTCGATATTTACTCAATGTCTCAGGGACTTATAAATCCAAAACGCTAAATTCAAGATAGCAATAATAACAATCGTTTTTCGGTGTTTCATCTACGATTTCTGCCTCAATTAGCCGCTATTTCTTGTCTTGCCTGACTTTCTCCTTCTTTTTTTCTTCCAAGCTTCGAAGTCTATCCAAGATAACCTCTCTGTCAGAAGTAGCCTTAGCGAGCCCCATACGAAATATCTTCTCCGCTTTATCATAATCCAGAGGAGGAAGTTTCTCATTCCGCATGAATAACCAATACATATCGCCCCAGTGGATATACCCCCATGCGGATTCCGGAAACACCTCTATCATCTTTTTAAATGCCTCTTCCCCCTTCTCTTTCTCGCCAATGAAGAAATACGATTCCGCCTCCCCTCGCATCATGTTCTCTATGACCTGGCTGTCCGTGTCCGGAAACATGCGATAAAAATCATGGCAGTATTCTATCCTCCTCTCGTAAAAAGTCGCATCTTCCACCCCTGCATTGAATAATTCCATTTCTAAATCCTGACACCAGTTATAAAGACTTTGCATTCCGCTAAATACACTTCTCGTATCCTCGATGTCACTCATATCGGGAGAAAAACGCTTCTTCAAATGTTCCCAGACTTCCAGCCAGAGATTGCAACTCTCCTTTACTTTCCCTTCTTCTTTAAAGTCATAGCCTCTCTGCATCATCTCGTCTAACTGTTCAGAAGTAATCACACCGGGAGCCAATCTTTGCCACAAGACAATCGCCGCCATCCAGACGAAGTTTTCATCAAACCACCCCAGTGTAATCGTATAAATTGTCTTCCAATGGTCAGCGAGTTCGCAAGCTGAATAGAACCACCGCACGTCTTCCAAAAACTGTTTCCTATTGAAATCCACACCAAAACTTCTCAATTTCCTGATTATCTCTTTTGTCGAAAGTGCCTCGACCTCCTCCATACTCCAGTGATCCGTCCTTGGTGCTTGATGTCCGAACCGCATTTATTCTCTTCGCCCCTTCACCCTCTTTTTTCTTTTCTTCTTCTTCACATTCTTTTCTTCCAGCATGTGACTTGATAGCGTTTCCAGATTCTTTTTCACTACATATCCCATCATCTCTGCCTGGTCAAGAACATCTACGCCAGCCCGCTCTGCACCCATGAAAAGGGATTTTGCCGGACCCCAATTCCCCGGGTCTTTCGCTCTGTCTATCGCCTCGTTCTCAATCTCTTTTAGCCGGCTGGAAAGCTCATCAGAATTATTTATCAGCCCCTTCTCTTCACAGAACGTGAAGAACGCAGAAAGAACCGGATAAAGAGACGTATAAAATGCTTCGTCAGCGGATATTTTTCTCACCAGCGTATCTGTGCAGCACTCTTCCACACCGTCAGCGGTCCATTCGTCCGGTTTCTCATCATGGTACAGATACATGTACTCTGCGAAACTATCAATCACAAACTGTGCATGCCTCTTCTGGTCATCTGGTAGTCTATTGAAATGTTCAGTTCTAAAAAACTCTGGACCCAAGTCATCGAGGAGATTTTGAATGTATTCCTGCACTTTTCCGGGGTCATCTTCTTCCCATTCCGGCATGTACTTATTTCTTCCTGGCATCTTTTACCTTCTTTTTATTTTTTATATTTGATACAAAAATACATGAAAGAAAATTTCCGATTAAAGGAGACCATCGTATGGATAACCGCGGATGAAAAGGGGTACATAGAGATAGCAAAAGAGGAACTAAAACGACGTAGGAACGATTTGGAGCGGTTCACGCGATGGCACCCGTATTTCCTTGTAACGCTTGAAGGTTACCAGATAGAAGAAAAGGATAAGGACAAGATACCCGAGATAGTAATAAGAATGACGGAATCCGCGGAAAAATTCGGCATTGGACCGATGTCCGCAGTGGCAGGAACGTTGGCGGAGTTCGCGGTGGAAGCAATGCACGATGCAGGAGCGACTTATGCAATGGTGGATAATGGCGGTGACGTTGCATTAATATGCGATAGGGAAG
>JAGGZZ010000252.1 GCA_021161765.1 Candidatus Methanophagales archaeon
ATATGTGCCAGTGATAGAGCGAAGGAGTGGACAGGTGCTTTCTGTTTCCGGGGACGTGGCGCAAATTATGGACATGGGCGACTATTCAACGGTTGAAATAGAAATACCAGGGGAGTTGAAGGGGAAAGTTGAGCCAGGTAAGGAAATGCCCTTCTTACACTATGAAGGGAAATACAAGATAGATATGAAGTAAGGCGGTATGGTGGTTAGAACCAAAAAGGGAGAAATAAAATGGTTGAAAAGAAGTTGGTAGGAAAAGTCACGCATTATTTCTCGAAGATAGGCGTTGCAGTGGTGGAGCTGAGTGATGATGTAAAGGTAGGGGATAGGATAAAGGTAGAAGGAGCTACGACGTCGTTCGAACAGGTCATAGAATCAATGGAGATAGAGAACGAGAAAGTCGAACTCGCTACGGTAGGGCAGTCAATAGGGCTGAAAATGAAAGACAGAGTAAGGCTGCATGACAACGTGTACAAAATAATGGAAAACACAGAATAAGGATAGAGCAGAATAGTAAGATATGGCGCAAAATAAGGAGAAACAGAACGAGCAAACGAGAATAAGGGATATAATGGTGGAGAATGTCGCTTATGTGACCGTGCCGGGAACAAGGGATGAGATAATGGAGATATGCAAGGAAAGATATATCTCCGGGGTTCCCGTTGTTAAAGGAGGGAAGGTAGAAGGAGTAGTTACAAGGCAGGATTTGCTAAAAAATCCTAATGAGCGGCAAATAGCGCTGCTGATGAGTAGAGACCCTGTTACTATCAGCCCAGAAGCTACCATTGCAGAGGCTGCGCGGATTATTCTCTCCCATAGCTTTCGCCGTTTGCCCGTGGTGGAGGGCGAGAAGCTTGTGGGAATAATTACCGTTGCGGACATCATCAGGGAAATAGCGAAGGGGGGCTATAAGGCGCCCATAGGCAATTACGTGGGGGAGAAGACCATAGCAATATGGGATGAGATGCCTTTATCGGTTGCAGGCAGAATAATGGAGCTTGGAAAGGTAAAGGCCGCTCCTGTTCTGAATTTGGAACTCGAACTTGTTGGACTGATAACCGATAGGGATTTGATAAATGCTGCGGTGATAGAGGATGAAACAAGACATTCAGACCTCTCTTTAGGTGCTGATGAAGATGCATGGACATGGGAGGGGATGAGAGATACGATGAAACTGTACTACGGCGTATCGAAGATGAAATTGCCGGATAAGCGTGTGAAAGACGTGATGGTGAAGGAAGTGGTTACAGCGACTCGTAATTGTGAAGTGAACGAATGTGCGGGAAAAATGAGCGAAAACAAGTTCGACCAGCTTCCTGTTATCTCTACAAGCGGTAAATTGACCGGCATGCTACTCGATAAGGACCTTCTTAAGGTTCTGGAATAAGGGGGGATGGAGGGCAGCTACAAATGACTGTTTTTGGTGGACTTTTCAAACAGCGAAGAACGCGGTATAGAATAAACGAGGATGAGAAATTTTATTTGATGAGTTGTTCTGATTTACTGGGAGAAATAACTTCAGTTATAGACGGCGTGGTGACCATGCATGACTTCTTCTGGGAGAAAATCGCAGAGCCCAAGTATGAAGAAGAGATGAAAAAGTGTGGAAGCGCCGCAAAGAGCGGACTCAGTGAGGCTGAGTATATTAAGGCACCGCAGCGGTTTAAAGAGATGCACGAGCACCTTGTAAATGGGCTCAGATATTTTGTGGATTCTTATAACGAATCGCTGGTTTTTTTAACGGATAAGCAAAGGGAACACATAGCAAAAGCGATAGAATTAGCGCTGCTGGGGAGCGCAGAACTCAGAGATGGAAATAGGCAGTGGGAGAAGATAAAGGAGGACGTGCGGGTAGAGTAGTACACACATTGGAAAATGCAAAATGCAAAATGCAAAGTGTAAAATGCAAAATGCAAAATGATAAGTGCAAAGTCAAGGTGAGAAATGGTGAGTGCAGATATTAAAGAGGGGAGAAGGGACGAAATAGCAGAGCTTGCACGTAGAAGGGGATTCCTGTGGCTGGCTTTTGAGATATACGGGGGTGCTGCGGGCTTCTATGACTACGCTCCTCTGGGTGCATTACTGAAACGGCGGGTGGAAACCGCGTGGAGAGCTTTCTATACGAGAGAGGGTTTTTATGAGATAGAGACGACAAGCGTTGCACCGAGGGATGTATTTGAGGCATCAGGGCACTTAGAAAGTTTTACGGACAGGACGGTGGTGTGCAAGCACTGCAAGACCTTTTTTCGCGTGGATGAGGGTATAGATATAAATAAGTCCTGCCCTGAATGTGGTGGAGAGCTTGAAGCGGCAGGAGAGTTTAATCTGATGTTCCAGACGAGAATAGGCGTGCCAAAAGGAGAAAAGGGGGGAGAAAGGGTGCTGGACAAAAGCGAGGGTTATCTGCGACCTGAGACAGCGCAGGGGACTTTTCTCAATTTCCCGCGGTTGCTGAGGTTCAATCGCGATAAGCTGCCTTTTGGTGTAATTCAGATAGGGAAAGCATACAGAAACGAGATTTCACCAAGACAGAGCCTTATTCGACTGCGTGAATTCACAATAGCAGAAGCGGAGATCTTTGTATATCCCGATGAGAAGAACAAACATCCACGGTTTGAAGAGGTGAAGGAAAGAAAGCTGAGGTTAGTTCCAGGTGAAGGAGCGCAAGCCCAGGAGGAGATGGAAAAGACCGTGGGGGAAGCAGTCAGGAGCGGAACAATCGCAAATGAGTATTTAGGGTATCACATAGCAAAGGTGGACGAATTTTTGGGGGGGATAGGAATTCCACGGGATAAACTGAGGTTCCGACAACATGAGCCAGAAGAGATGGCGCATTATGCACGAGATTGCTGGGATGCGGAATTCTTTAGCGATAGATATGCGTGGATGGAGATTGTAGGTGTGGCGGATAGGGGGGATTATGACCTTTCGTCACATGCAGCATCCTCGAATACCGATATGGGCGTGTATCCTCAGCTGCAATCTCAACTGCAAGCCGAAGGCGAAGCGGCGAAGGCAAAGGCAAAAGCGAAGATTATACCGCACGTGATTGAACCCTCTTATGGAATAGACCGGATAATCTATGCGCTACTGGAAAGTTCGTTTTACGAGGAGCAGGTGGGGAAAGAAAAAAGAAAAGTGCTGAGGTTTAAGAAGGAGATGGCACCGATAAGAGCTGCGGTGTTCCCATTGCTCAATCGGGATGAGCTGAAGCGTAAAGCAAAGGAAGTGTTCCAGGACTTGAGGAATGAGGCGATATTCGTTGAATATGACGATTCGGGCAGTATTGGCAGGCGGTATCGGCGTCAGGACGAGATAGGCACGCCTTATTGTGTCACCATAGATTACGACACGCTGGAAGATGATACGGTGACGATAAGAGAACGGGACACGATGAAACAGATTAGGGTTCCTGTAGCGGAAGTAAAAGCGGTGCTGTTAAAAGGAAGGGAACGGTAAAACAATTATAAGTATAGCCATTCCAAAAATTATTAACCACAAGATTACACATCGTGGGCTCTGCCCACGACCCCGCAAACCCAGAAAGGGTTTATTCCACGAGAGAACAATATTCTATAAGAATACTGTTTCAGGGTTCTATATGTGTTTTTATCCATTATTAATCCCCATCTCTTGTGTCAATCTCGTGAAATCTCGTGGTTCATTATTTACAATTTATTATCCCGTCTTATTTTCCCGTGCTTGGCGGGTATTTCGCTTTTAAAAGCGAAAATATTTTTTTCAGGTCTTCTTTTCTTTCTTCAATACCCTCAACACGAGCTATTCCAAATCTCCTGAATGCTCTCCACAGTTCCTTTGCAACTTCTGATTTGTGTATCCAGAAACAATATGAGCAACTCCAGATACGCCCTCCGTCCTTCTTGAGCACCCATTCCCCTCCTGTTTGCTCGTCTTCACAGGGATAAAAGGGACAGAAACACCACGTGCAATCCTGACCGCGAAAATGACAGGGATAATAGTCACACGTTTCGTCTCTTCCCACGAGCTTCTTATCCTTCAATACTTTTTTCAAGCGTTCATAAGCGAGTGGATGCATATTCGATATTTACTCAATGTCTTAGGGGATTATAAATCCAAAACGCTAAATTCAAAGCACTTACACTTATATTTAGAAATATACGACAAGATGAAAGAGAGTTTCAGGTTAAAAGAAACTTTCGTATGGATAACAGCAGACGAAAAGAAGTATATAGAGATAGCAAAAGAGGAAATAAAACGACGTAGGAACGATTTGGAGCGGTTTACGCGATGGCACCCGTATTTCCTTGTAACGCTCGAAGGTTACCAGATAAAACAAACAAACGTTGAGCTCGGTAGTGCCATAGGAAAGGACAAGATACCGGAGATAGTAATAAGAATGAAGGAATCGGCGGAAAAATTCGGTATTGGACCGATGTCCGCAGTGGCAGGAACGTTGGCGGAGTTCGCGGTGGAAGCAATGCACGATGCAGGAGCGACTTATGCAATGGTGGATAATGGCGGTGACGTTGCATTAATATGCGATAGGGAAG
>JAGGZZ010000171.1 GCA_021161765.1 Candidatus Methanophagales archaeon
CGTTTCTTGCACATTCAATATCTGCGAACCCCACCGGTTCACATACTGCGCGAGTGCAAACCCGAAGGTAATGGGTTCAGCATGCTGCCCGTGCGTCCTTCCTATTTGCAGCGTATCCTTTTCTCTGCGCGCTAAGTCTATCCACGTTCGCTCCAATTCGACCATATCGGGAATAATAACGTTCATCACGGCGTCTTTACACCTGAGCGCATTTGCGGTATTCACGACGTCATAAGAAGTGGCCCCGAGATGCACGAACGGTTTCGCTTCATCGCTTACTCCGCTCCTTATCACATTAACGAGCGCGCGAATGTCGTGTTTTGTACGTTTCTCCTCTTCATACACCTCTGCTGCTTTTACTTTTGATGCCGCTTCTACTATTTCATCGCATAATTCCGCCTTTAAAATACCACGCCGCTCGAAAGCACTCGCAACTGCCGCTTCTACTTTCGCTTTATAGTTCACGAAAGCTTCCTCTGATAGATAATCCCTTAATTCATCCACCGCATACCGGTAGTCCGTAGGCGAGAAAGCCGAGAAATCTATTTCTTCTTCCATTTATTTATGCGTTCAAAGCAGCCCTATCTGCCTCAATTTATCCAGCAAGACATCCACTGACTTTTCACAATCCTCTAATGTCTTCCCACCTGTTATGACCAGCCTTCCCGAGCTGAATATCAGTATGGCACTCTTTGGCTCGGCTATCCGGTACACCAATCCAGGGAAAACCTCCGGCTCGTACTCCATGCCTTCAAGCTCTAACCCTACTACAATAGCTCCAAGGTTGAGTTCTCGTCCAACATTAGCAGAAGCAACGATATTCTGCACCCTGAACTCCGGATGCTCGACCACCTCTACGCCTATACCTCTGAGGTCAGCAGAGAGCGTGTCCATCACCCGCCGCACGCCTTCCTCCGTCTTAGACCCTGTGCATACTACCTTTCCAGAACGAAAGATAAGGAACGCGGATTTTGGCTCTTTCGTCCGGTACACCAGCCCTGGAAACTTCTTTTTCGTGAACACCGCATCTTCTAACCGCGATTCTATATAGTTCAAGTCCAGCTCATCAGCAATTCTCGCATTTGCTACTACATTCTCTACCTTTATATTCAGTTTTGTCATCTCGTCCAAACCCTCTCATTTATAACTTAACTTAAACTATTCTATTGTTGTGATATAAAAAGTAAATTATAATGCATATATAAGATATTCATGCTTTGTGGAGAGAAGAGGGCAGAATGAAGAAGAGGGTAAAAAGGATACGGGGAACAAGAACCTGCGGTGGTGGCTCGGCTAAGAAGAGAAGAGGAAAAGGAAGCAAGGGTGGTTCAGGTAACGCCGGCGCATTCGGACATCATTTTGTGCGGTCTTTGAAAATGGGCATAAGAAAGGGGAAAAACAAATCCCAGCTGCCTCTTCAAGTGCGCACCGCGAAACGTTTTGATACGGTGATGAATGTAGGTGATTTAGATAAGATAGTGGAAGAACAGATGAAAGCGGGAAAAGCGAAAGCGGATGACACGGGCACGGGTACCGGTATTTATCTTGATGCCACTCAACTTGGCATAGATAAAATATTGGGCAAGGGAAACGTAACGAGAAAGCTGACACTCAAAACAAACAAAATTTCAACGCTTGCAAGAGAGAAGATAGAAAGCGCAGGTGGCGCAGTAGAGATAGAAGCGACGAGTGGAGCGTGAATAGTATTCGGATGAACGAGACAAGCTTAAGAGATGTATTCTCATCTATTTTAGGTAAATTCCCGATGGTTGAACGCCCGGGGTGGCACGTTCATTTTAAAACGAAGTTAGCCTGGACTGTGGGCATACTCGTTCTCTTCTTTGCCCTCGGCAATATCCCGCTCTTCGGACTACATCCCGAATCAATGGACCTTTTCGGCAGGTGGCGTGCGCTCTTCGCAGGTGAACGATTCTCACTGACTGCTCTTGGAATCATGCCAATCGTTGATGCTTCTATTGTCTTACAGCTTCTGGTCGGTGCGGGGATATTAAAATTAAACTTGAGCGACCCCGAAGACCAGGCGTTTTACCAGAACATACAGAAACTGCTCGTTGTGATCTTTGCAGCGTTCATTAGCTTGACCTACGTGGTGGGTTTTTATAAGCCCGACCCTGAAATAGCCTCTCTGCTTGGTGTATCTTTGCAGTTCATCTCGTTCATGCTCTTCATTCAGGTCTTCGTCGGCGGTATGCTTATTTACTTCATGGATGAGGTGGTATCGAAATGGGGAATAGGGTCGGGCGTTTCGTTGTTCATCCTCGCTGGCGTCTCTCACCAGGTAATATCAGGTCTTATAAGCCCCATCCGTGTCGGTGGCTGGGCAGTGGGTGTGATTCCAGAGTGGATACAAATAGCGAGGGAAGTAGCACCATACGAGATCCTGGAGGGCGGAATAGTTTTCCTTTTCCAGCATCACATGATAGCGCTTATCTCAACCATTGCGGTATTTCTCACTGTCGTTTACCTTGAGAGCACGCGAATTGAGATACCGCTGGCGCACACGATGGCACGAGGTGCCCGGGGCAGGTTTCCGATTAAGCTGTTGTATGCAAGTGTGCTACCAATGATTCTCGTGAGAGCGTTACAGGCGAGCATACAGGGTTTTGGAAGGATGTTTTATAATCATGGAATTACTATTTTCGGGACGTATGATGCAGCAACAGGCAGTGCAATATCCGGTTTGGTGTATTATCTTGACCCTGTTTATAGTTACTGGGATTGGTACCCTGCTTTTGTGCCACCGGACCTCGCGGGCTGGCAAATTGCCCTGAGGCTATCTATTGACCTCGCTTTTATGGTCATAGGAGGTGCGGTATTCGCCCTGTTCTGGATAAATACGACAGGAATGGGAGCTAAAGATGTAGCAGCGCAGATACATCGCTCAGGGATGCAAATTCCAGGACGTCGTAGAAGTCCAGCAACGATAGAGCAAATGATGGAAGGATACATCCCGAAAATAGCGCTAATGGGTGGTGCTATCCTGGGTGTGTTGTGCGTACTTGCAAATATGTTCGGCACGCTTGGGCATGCATCTGGAACAGGTTTGCTCCTGGCAGTGAGCATTGCGTACCGGCTTTATGAAGATATAGCATCAGAGCAGATGATGGAGATGTTCCCAATGATGAGGAGATTCTTCGGTGAAGGGTGATTTAAACTTATGGAACCAACCCCGGGAACCACAGCCCTTTCCTTTCGTCCATTCCAAACATCAAATTCATGTTCTGTATCGCCTGCCCGGAGCCGCCTTTGACAAGGTTGTCAATTGCAGAGATTACCACTATCCTATCGCTTTCTTCTTCTATTTTGAACCCAATATCGCAGAAGTTAGTGCCTCGCACGGAACTCAAAGAAGGCAGCCCTTTCCGAAGTCTTATAAATCTTTTACCCTCGTAAAACCGCTTGTATATCTCCTCGATTTCATCCTGCGTTATCGCTTCGTTTTCCTCTATGAAGACATGCGCAGTGGTGAGTATGCCCCTTATAGAAGGAATGACGTGCGGTGTGAAGCTCACTTTTACGCCCAGCTCCATTCTCATCTCTGCGACGTGCCGGTGTGCAGTTACTTCATAAGGAACGATATTCTCAGCGAGATTGGGGAAATGTGATTTAGCGGACGGTTCCGCTCCCGCGCCCGAAATGCCTGATTTCGAGTCAAATACCACCTGTTTTACCCGTCCACCGCCTTCATTTCCTTTCACCAGCGGGGCAACGGCGAGTATCGCACCCGTGGGATAGCAGCCGGGATTGGCAATTAAATCGGCATCTGCCACTTCGGGATGCAATTCGGTCAGCCCATAGACACTTTTTCTTCTTTCTTTGTCCTTATCTTTATGCTGCCGCTTGTATATCCGTTCGTATTCGTCCTTTTTCAGCCGGTAGTCGGCACTCAGGTCTATCACTCTCGCTCCCCGTGCCCTCAACTGCGGCACGTAATCCATCGCACTGCCATGAGGAACCGCAAGAAATACTATATCTGCTCTATCCGCTATCTCCTTTGTATCAACGTCTTCGTATTCCAGCTCGATAAAGGGCTCAAGATGGGGATTCACATCGCTTATCAGCTTCCCTTTGTATCTTCTGGACGTTACCACTGAAATCTCTACCTCAGGATGCATCAGAAGCAGTCTAATTAACTCAAGACCCGTGTATCCCGCTCCGCCTATTATGCCTGCTTTTATCATTTCTGCTTCTTGATATAATTAATCAACCCGCCGCTATTTAGTAGTTTCTGCATAAATTCCGGCAGTGGTTTGAATTTGTATTCCTCCTTCTTTGTACTTGTCAAATTCTTTATCACGCCTGCATCAAAACGTATTTCTATTTTATCTCCCTCCTCTATCTTATCAAAGACGTCGGCTTCGATCAAGCGCAAACCGAGATTTATGGAATTCCTGAAGAATATTCGTGCAAAGCTCCTTGCAATCACACAGCTTATGCCGGCACCGAGCAGTGCCCGCGGTGCATGTTCACGTGAACTGCCGCAGCCAAAATTCGCGCCTGCCACGATGATGTCCCCCTCCTTCGCCTCTTTTGCAAATTCCGGTCGCACCTTAGCGAACGCATGAGCCGCGAGTTTCTTTGCATCCCCCGTCGTCAGATATTCCGCAGGTATTATCTGGTCCGTATCTACGTTATGTCCAAATTTCCAGATTCTCGTTCGCATTTTTGTATTTTTTATTTATAACCTATTTATATAACCCAAATAGTATTAATCATAGTGCGGACTAAAACCCGACACCTAACACCCAAAAATGCCCGGGTGGTGTAGCGGCCTATCATTGAGCCCTGTCGAGGCTCGGACTCGGGTTCAAATCCCGACCTGGGCGTGAACTCCTACAAATTGTTCCCTGAACTTTCCAGCAGGCATAAGAAAATGTACACCGGAACAATCGCAATATCCCCTTTTGTATCAAATTCTCTTTTGCTTAATATCAGATACTCCTTTGGCATACTGAGGGTGGCGACATCCTTAAATGTCACTTTCGGCTTGTATTTCACCTCTATTCCTAAATATTCTCCATTTTCACGCTGGTAAACAAAATCTAATTCTTTCCGCGCATCATAATAGAACCATAGAAATCTATCCGCAGGTTTAATTATCGGAACCTCCTTAACCCTTGCTAAATGATTACCAACAATACTCTCCACAAGCAAAGAAACTTTATCTTCATCCAACGTGAACTCGTCGGAATAGCTGTAACCAGGCTTCCCGCGCAGCCAGCTATTGAATGAATGAAAAATGAGCGGGTCAGTGAAATATATTTTCTTCATCCCCTTGGATCTCCCCATCTTCTTCGCGAAATCGTATGAATAAAGCACGTGAACTAAAAAATTGTCTTCCATCAATCTCAAATAATCTATGACCGTAGGGTGCGATATTGGCTCTTCAATCTCCTCTGTCAAGCCTCTGAAATCATATCTCGACCCAAATTTCTTTATTATGGCGCTTATCACCTGCTGCATCGTTCTATCACTCTTGCCCTGCCTTAAAGCATCTTTCGTAACCAGTTCGATAAATCGCTCATAGAACTCTGGTTTGACCCTTTCTCTCTCTTTTACCCTGCTACTCCTCAGATAATCGTTGATTACAGAAGGAAAACCACCTGTTTTTAAGTAAATATTAAAAAGAAAACGTAAACTGGCGTCAAACTTCAACATGCGCCTGAAAAACGGCACGATTTTTTCTATCGGCTCTTCCAGGCTTACAGTGTTAGAGCTTAGATTTTCAGGTAAAATCCCAAGTTCCCTTTCCAATACTCGATCCGAGGTTAAAGAATGGCATTGCTGACAGACTTGAAGCACGAAATCCCTGAAGCTCAGAGGTCTTAAGAAATACCTGTTCCCTTCCACATTCCTTCCAATCAGTTCATGCGTATGCACTTTAATTCCAAAGGGCGAGCCTGTAAATAAAATCACAACCCTATCAAATTTATCACTGTCTGCTAACCCCTTTATCTCCAAAACCCAATCCTTAACAAAGTTTATTTCGTCTAAAAACACGTATATCCGCTCATGCTCCGCCAATTTATCAAGGAAGAAATCCAATACTTTTCTCAGTTCCCTTCTCGATACTAGAGTTTGACAAGAGAAGTAGCAGATAGAATCCGGGTCTACACCTTCATCGCGCAACAACCACAAAATCTTTTTCTTTATTTCCGTGGTTTTGCCCACTTGTCTCAGACCATGAATTGCATAGATGTTTGATGTTTCAAGGTCTATCCCCTTTCTTTCAAACTTCACTTCTGCGTCTTCGTATTCCTTCATGATTTTATCGTAATACATGAAATCGCAGCCAAATCTCCACCAAAGATTTTGTTCAACAACTTTGCTTATTTCCACCATATTTGGTAAATTAGTTTTTCTATTTATATAGTTTTTGGTAAATCAGATTTACAAGTAGCACCTACAAAATTCCACATTCTTCCTCATCTCTTCATAAGTCATTTCCTCTTTCTCTTTATTTCTCCAAAAAGTCTCTATCACCATATATTTACAATTTATCCCCTTCAAAACCTTGAATACCGCATCGAAATCCAATTCCCCGCTTCCTATTGACAAATGGTCCTGTTTCTCGGTAAGGGAACAATCGTGCAAATGCACCACCCGTATTTTATCCCCGCATTTGTCTATCCACCGCTTAAGGTAATCCAGATAATTACCGTCTTTCATTTTTATTCCGCTTTTCGGTTGAGTCACTTCCGCCATTATCGCGTGCCCGATATCAAAGGTGAGACATACATCTGAAGCTGAAAGAGAAAGAGAAAGGGCTTCGAATATCAGGTCAGACCATTCAAAAGGGACTAAATCATTCTCCACGCTTACCGGGATTCCGAACTCGGAAGCCATTTTGGTTATTTCGAGCCATCTTCCCAGACCTTTTTGTTTTATCTCGCCTCTCACGTCATCAAGCTTATACGTGGACACTTTGGGATGCAAATGTAAATTGTAGTACAGCGATAAAGGCATGAACTCCGCCGAAAATTCCATGCACCTCCTCAAAACGGTCATACTCGCATCTGCTATCCCGTCTCGTGGATGCGCTACTGAAATATCAAGCGGGGAATGAAAAGCGATTTTCAACCCGAACTCATCTAACAACCCCTTTATCTCGCCTCTCTCCGCTTCTTCCATGCAATTGGGCAATGGATAATCGAGCGAAAACTCGAAATAATCCAGCTCGAGCTTGTAAAGTTCTTCTATTGTGCGCGTGAATGGGCGGTTGCCATACCATACCGGTGCTCCTAACAGGATGTTCATCTGTTCTGTTATTACCTCTCGATTGCTTTAATAGCCAATAGGGAATAGATTCGTTTGTTCTGGTATATAAACTATAACTTCTTTCTATTTATCCTTCTATTTAGCAGACTAAGGATGGAGCGATTACTCGCCCCTCCTTGTCTCAGAACGGTACGTGAAAGTTTCCCCTCATACCGCTCAAGCATTTCATAACCCTTTCTGTATCGGGCAGCAGTTTTGTTTCCGTGGCACAATCTAATTTTCCAGTGAAATTGCTATATCCTTAAATTTCACCGCGGAGCACACGGAGAACGCAGAGGCACCAAAAAAAACATAAGCAACGATTGAAACAGTCTTAAAACTCTGTGGTCTCTGCGCTCTCTGCGGTGATAAATCACTTAATCTGTGTCAACAATTTCTTTTCTTTTAACTATCAATGTCAAACCCTCTCGGTCCACAATCTCCACTTTTTCACGTTCTTTTATTGTTTCCCCATCCAACGTTCGAGCATTCCAGATTTCACCTCGTATTTTTATCGTGCCCTTCTCTTCGTTTATTTCCGTCTCAGCCCTTGTTACTTTCCCGATAAGCTCTTCAGCACCTACCTGCACTCTTCTCTTTCTTGCCCTCAACACTGCTCCTATGGCGAAGAAGAAAAAAACTGCGAATGCCACTGCAACTCCTATTATAACGACTAAAAAATCGTTAAACCACTGTGGATTGATGAGCAAAGGCCCTTTTGGCAGTATTAAAGCGCCTATTATCAAGCATACCGCACCTCCGGTGGTGAGGATTCCAAACGTGGGTGTGAGCGCCTCCGCGATGAATAATATAACGGCAATAATTATTAAAAGCACGCCAAACACGTTCACATCGAAATACCCCCCCAGTATTCCATACAGCGATAAAACGATGCATATTGCCCCTATCATCTCAGGCACGTATGTTCCCGGCGACATGAATCCGAAAATCAGTCCATATATACCCACCATCAGAAGAATAACCGCTATTTGCGGGTTACTGAGCATAGACAACAAATAGGAACGTACCGTTTTCCCCTTTATGTGTAGTGAAGCGTTTTTTGTTGATAATGTTTTGTTTCCAGCTCCCGTTTCGACCGTCATTCCATCCACTTTGCTCAAAAGCTCTCGCTCATCCTCTGCGATAAGGTCAATTACCCCTCTTTCTAACGCGGTATTTTCATTAAACGCGTCATTATCGGTGACGAACCGCTTTGCCTGCGTTGCGTTTCTACCTCTTTCTGCTGCTATGCTCTCTACATGTCCAGCGTAGAATTTTATTGTCTTCTCATCTGCCGCCTTTCTAC
>JAGGZZ010000150.1 GCA_021161765.1 Candidatus Methanophagales archaeon
AGATACATCTGCTTAAGCTTATTAGGAAATATAAGAAGCAGTTACCTCTTACGTATGAAAAAGCATTAACATCCTATGCTAATAGCCTCTTGGAAGGTCTCAGTTTACGCCCAAAGTGTAAAAATTAAATTATTTTTCAAGATGTTTTTTCCTTTTTTGATAATAGCGAGAGATTTTAAAAAGTTTAAGTTACAGATAAGTATAAATGGGAATAATAAGAGAGATATTTGAAGGGATTGTCGCGTTAATATGCTTAATCGCTGTGTCTATTTCACTCATTCTTTATTTCATACTCGGCTTGATTGTTATCGGGTTACCTGTTTCCGTTGTTTTCATTATTATTTTTCCTTTTCTTGGAGGTTGGGCAGTAATCCCTGGCTTTCTTGCTACTATCTTGTTTTTTATAGTGATTATCAGCGACTAAGATATTCCTAATTTCAAAAACGCAAAAGGTAATTTCTTTTTAAGAAGAGCTTTAGTGATAAAGCATGTTCATTTTTGGACATCTGGGGATAACACTGGGAATCGCATTCTTGGTTTTCTACACATTAAAAATCGTACCTGACCGTCGGTTATACGGCTTTATCCTTACAGGTGCAATCCTGCCGGATTTGATAGATAAGCCGGTAGGTGAGATTTTGTTGGCAAATTCCATTTCAAATGGCAGATTATTTGCCCATACGCTGCTGTTCGTCTTTATCCTGCTGCTCATTGGCATTTATATCTACAAGCGAAACGGAAGCGAAGAAAAAGGGGTTGTTTTCCTCGGTTTTGCTTCTTTTATTCATCTCTGCGAAGACCGAATGTGGCTCAGCCCGGAAACACTGTTCTATCCTGTTTTTGGATTTGGTTTTCCGCAAGGCGTGATAGAACCGCACTGGTGGGAGTACTTTTTAAGATGCTTTTTCGGGACTTATTCGCCTTTGACAGGTGGAATCGAACTCACATACGCATTTGTTTCTGAACTGATAGGCATATCCATCCTGTTGACGTTCATTTTTAATTATCTTTATCGAACATCAATCCAGAGATGGAGTTCGCGATAAGGCGCGGTCAAATTTATGCTTTCGCTTTGATTTTGATTTTGTCTGAACAATAAAAATTTCAGTTTCTTTTTCCCCTTTTCGCCTCCAGAAACCGAAAATGTAAATGGAAACTCTACCGTTTCGTTATGCGCAAGCTGTACGTTACGCTCGCCAATTGTTTTGTTTTCTATCTCCGCCCTGAACAGGTATGTGACGGGTTCGTATTCATGGTTGACCACGCCAACTATTACCGTTCCTTCCTCGCCTGCAGAAAGGCTTGACGGATAACCTGAAGCATTGCCTTCTTCGCCGAGAATATAAAATTCGGTGAATTCTTCTCCTTTCTTCGGCGTTATGATTACGTAGATAGTTAGTGCGACTGCCGTTATAATAGCGATAATCAGTATTACCGTGAGGATTTTATCAACCGTTTTTGAGTCCAGCATCAAACCTTTCTGAATTGTTTACCGCAGAGATCGCGGAGAGCGCTGAGACGGGTAAATGATTTTTCGGACTCTCTGTGTTCTCTGTGGGCTCAGAGGTAAATCGAAAAAATAAAAAGGAGGGATGCGTGAGAAATCACTCACGCACTCGGCTTCTCCATTAATTTCTCCTTCTTCATTATCTCCCCTGCTCGGGAATGAGGCTCACGAACTAAGCTGTCTGCTTGTTTTTCTATTTCTCGCGCTTCGAAGGCAAGCTTTGCTGCTGCTCTTAACAGTTCATGCGCTGCCGCTACCACAGGTACGTATTCTTCGGGGTTCTTCATCATGAAACACCCCTTTACGTCCAGTTCCGCTACTTTCTCCGCCATGCTGTAAGCGGCGATCGCTTTCGCTTTTGCATACGGATTGGAAAACTTTGCTCGTTCTACCGCGCGCTCCGCAGTTGCTATTATCTGTGGCACTTTCACTTCCTCGCCTTTCTTTATCGCTTCTATAACAGCATCTATCTCCTCCTGCACCAGTTTTGCTACGCCGGTTATGGACAGAACAGAAAGGACATCGGCATTGAACAGACTCATCTCTACGGGGTCTAAAAACTCCCTTCTCGCTCCTATCATCGGGTCCCCGGGTATGATAATATATCCAAATCCCCCTTCTTTTAACTTATCCACTGCCTTTTTCGCCGGTGCATCGGAAATAACAATGCAGGGCTTGCCGAGCTCCTTCACCATCTCACGTGCGCTCTTAGGACCTGGAAGTGCAGCATTGGGGCTGGTTATTATCACCACATCGGGGTCCCAGTCCAGCAGGCGCGGAGTGTCTGCCGCATTTTCCGGTGTCATCTTCGCTCCCGTACCCAACACACGAACGTCTATATCCTCTCTGTCCGCTCTCTCGTCCAGCAATAAATCCACTATTCTCGAAATTCCTATATTCCCTAATTTCACAAATCCTATCTTTACTGTTTCTGTTTCCATTTGCAATCACGTTTTATGTGTATGTGATTAGAACATAAAAAAGTATGGCATTTGATATTTGAATTGGCATAGCATAGAGAGAAGTGGAAATATTATACAACAAAAAATATTTTTAGGGATTGTAGAGAAAGTTTATATTATCAAAAAAGTAAGGATAAACTGTGAAAATAGGAGATAATGTCAATGAACAACCAATCTATCAAAGTGGAGATTGTCAAGCAACTTGACCGTCTTCCGTATAAGTTCCAACAGCGTGTGTTGGATTTTGTGAGAGTATTATCCAAGCCGAAAGGTGTGCCGGGGAAGCAGCTGCTTCATCTCGCAGGAACAATTAATAGCGAAGATTTGCAAGCAATGACCAAAGCTATTGAAGATTAATGAGTTTGCGTTCAGCAGTGTGGTACTCGCTTGTGATCTGGACACGGCACGGGAGTATGGGGGAATCAAGAATGCTCTGCGAGAGAAAGGGCGACTGATTCCCGAAAATGACATCTGGATTGGTGCAATTGCGCGGCAGCATGACCTGACTTTGGTCACAGGAGACGAGCATTTCAAAGAAAATAGAGAATGAATTAGAGACACAGATTAACGCAGATTAACACAGATGGAAAAAATTTACTTGACTTTAACATTCAGATTTTTATCTCATCTCTTTTGCAATCTTTACCAATTCTTCTATAAACTTCTCCCTTTCCTTCACATCTTCTATAGTCAGTCGCGCTTCATGAAAACCCTCCACGTGCAAAGTCCATGCGTGGTCCCAGAAGTTGATAATCGCGGGATTTATTTCAGAAAGTTTCCTTACTGCACGGAATAGCAGCGCTACGCTCCATCTACCCTTTCTCTCTGCTTCTACATATTCCCTTAACGCGAATCTCTCAGCAAGCACCTTTAACGCCTCTTCAGATGCTTTGTAAAGCTTTTCGCTTGCTTGCACTGCATCTTCTTTTTCTATACATCCCTTCGCATCTTCAAACATCCTTAAGGCAAGTTCGAGATGCGGATACTCATTTGTTTCCATCTTTCCCCTTCTTCCCTTTCCTGTTCCTTCTCCAATTAATACTTAAGAGAAGCGGATTTTAAATTAAAAATAATTTAAGTGAGAAGTAATTGTATAGTCGTGGTGAAAGTGTGAGGTGTAAGTATCCCTTAAACTTAACCGCTCAAAGCATATAACTAAGAAAATGCACGATACCGATACTTTAATAAGAAGCGATTTACTCGAAAGAATCAGGCATAAGAAAGAGCGATTAGATGCACACAGACCTCTACCTAAGAGTGCAGTGAGAAAACTTAGGGATGAGCTAAGGTTACTGCATACATATCATTCTAATGCTATTGAAGGCAATACGTTGACACTTCAAGAAACCAAACTTGTGCTTGAAGAGGGGATAACAATTGGCGGGAAATCGCTAAGGGAACATCTGGAAGCGACTAATCTCGCAGAGGCTTACGACTTGATAGAAGCAATAGCAAAGGAGAAAAGAGAAATAGACCATACAACCATACAGCAAATCCATGAAGTTGTAGTTAGGGGTATAAGGGTTGATGCAGGAAAATACAGAGTTCATAATGTGCGAATAACCGGGGCAACCAAAACGCCCCCGGACTTCTCAAAAGTCACTCGCATGATGGATGATTTGATTGCATTTCTAAATTTAAATTTAAATTTACAGGATAAGGAGAAAAAAGAGCATCCCGTAAAAACCGCTGCGTTCATGCATCATAAACTGGTAGAAATTCATCCGTTCACCGATGGCAATGGGAGAGTAGCACGCCTTCTCACCAACCTTTTTCTCGTGAAAGAGGGCTATCCCCCTATTGTCCTGAGGAAAGAAGAACGAGGGAAATACTATCGGTTTTTACGCCTTGCAGATGAGGGCAATCTTGAACCATTTGCAAATTTCATTGCTAAATCGGTGGACGAGTCATTAACGCTCTATTTGGCGATATTTGGTGGCGCAGACGAGCTGATTCCTCTTGTGGAATTGGCAAAGCTAAAGGAGTGCCCATACTCACAGGAATATTTATCGCTGAGAGCAAGGCAGGGATTGTTAGATGCAGTTAAAATTGGTAGAAGATGGTTCTCTACTAAACGAGCATTAACGGATTACATCAGCGAACATGCGAAATGAAAATGATGGTGATAGAGCTTTTTATATCAAGATGACTATTGAAGGATAAAAATATTATCAAACATTGCAACCACTCCTTCTGCGGACAAAAAAGATTTTCACTTTTCATCAGAAATTCTAAATCTCAAAATCAAAATCTACAAAATGGCAGGTAGATTTATATAGGAGGAAGAAGAAAAGGTAAACGATGGGGGCAGTCGAGGGTATAAAGGAGGAGGATTTGAAAGGTGAGGTTGAGTTTGTGGTAGAACTTGATAGAAAGGCACCAGCATATTGCTCTGATTGTGAAGTTTTCTCCAAGGCGCTATCACAAATATTGTCAAAGAGGTCATCGGTAAAGCACCTACCGATAAGTAAAGATGGGTTCTTGTTGAAGATTGTGTGAGCCACAGTGTTTTTCATATTACGATTAAGGATGAAAAGAGGTGGAGGTGAAAAAGAAAAAATGAAACGCGAAAGAAGAAAATTTTGGAAGGCATTGCTATTTATGGTTCTATTCGCAACGCTTGCATTCGTAAGTGTTGGATGCTCTTCCATATCAGTAGTATATGTGCCAAATAATTATTCAACTATTCAATCGGCGGTGAATGCAACAAACCCAGGCGATACGGCAAAGAACTTGAATTTATCTTTAGAAACCTCAAAGCCTACTTCCGAGAATCCTGCAAATGCTGGACCGTTTAATGATCCGCGACAAATCTTTGTTGTAGCGTCTTTAGAAGTAATAGATTGTATGAGTCCTACTGTTATGTTGCAATTGATCAATGCTTTATATTCTTCGCATTCGCCGTTCACAGTTCTTGTTGGAGAGGAAAAAGCTGATATTTTATCTGTTAATGCCACATTAATATGGGAAATGTGGTTTCCGACAGGAATAAGAGGAAATATGACGATAAACACTCCAAAACAAGAATCTACTGGTTATTATGATTTAATTGTCATTGAAAATGTGTTTGGTACAAATATATCGGAATTTGTGGTTGACGCTGTTTATTATGAAGAAGCAATATTCGACACCGGCTCCGGCACCTATCCAAGCATCATGGGAATCCATACAGGAACTATTATACCAAGTCACGATGTCAATGTGAGCAAAATGTACACTTATCCGTGCATGGGGACAGGAGGACATAGCGAATACGTTAAATTCTGGAATGAATCATGGAACATAACAGCGAATTGGAGAAGTTATCAAGGAGATTGGCATAATATCTCATTTAACAACTCCTTTACATTAAGAGAAGGAGAACCCTACAACTACACAATCAGAACAGGCTCTTATCCGCAAATAATCCATGAAAAAGAATTCAATGCAACAGGAGGAACAATTACTTGCATAGAATTCGTGGATGCAAATGGGAAAGTTTACAATGATTGGACACCTGCGATAAGATTAGAGTAAAAATTCTTTTGGTAAAGCTCTTCTTTTTAAGAAAAGGTTTTTGATCAAACTTTCTTTCTAAGAAAGTTTGTTTTAATGGGTGAAATATGCCATCACCTCCTTTTCAGTTTCCTTTTCCACCACCGAATCAATCCTGACGAACCCGTATCGTTCAAACTGAACCACATTCCCGAGCTCCAAAGCAATCAAAGGCTCGCCTATGCCCGCGTCTGTCCCGTCAGGCTTCTTAACTACGACTTTTATACCTTCTGATGGTGCCCATTGAATAATCGTGACTTCCTCTGCTGGTGTTTCTACGACGTTCGCAACCAGCGGCTCGATTTGCTCTATTTTCACATCACAGAGGAATTTAAGCCTTATTCTTTGTCCCTCTTTCAGTTTTGCGAAATCATCACCACTTATGTAAACCGTATTGCCGGTTCTTATCTCCCTGTAATCCTCTTTTGAAGGGTGTTTCAATGCTTTAGCCACAAAGGATAGCCCATCCTTTAGTTTCATCTCCTTCGGATTACGCACAAAGAAGTATCTCGATGCGAGCGCATCTACGGCTTTCCTGTTCTCTGCATACAGGTTCTTCATGCTTACCGCGATGTCAGTTTGAGTAACGCCAATAGAGATAAAGAACCTCCGAATCGCTTCTGGCTGAAACCCTCTTCTGCGAAGTGCTTTTAGCGTTGGTAGTTGAGGGTCATCCCACCCTTCGTATTCGCCGTTTTCTATCCTCTTTCGCAGCTCGGAAGTGCTTAATTTACCGAACTCCTGTATTTTTATCCTGCCCCAAACCATTGTCGTTGGATACCTCCAGCCGAGATGGTCGTATAAGAACCGCTGCCGCTTTTCCGACTTCATCAGGTCTTTTCCACGTATTATGTGCGTTATGCCGAGCAAGTGGTCTTCTATCGCAGACTCGAAATCCAGCGTTGGCCACACCACGTATTTATCGCCAACCCTCGGATGCGCCCGTTTTAAAATTCTGAGTGCGACCCAATCGCGTAAAGCCGGGTCTGCACTTGCCATATCCGTTTTTATCCTCAGCACTGCTTCTTTTTCTTCGTAGACGCCATTTAACATCTTTTTCCAGCATCCTATATTCGATTCAATACTGGCATCCCTGTGAGGGCAGGATTGCTTGTGGTCTTTATACTGCTTAAATGTCTCAGCAGGGCAAAAGCAGACATACGCAACACCTTTTTTTAGCAGCTCTTCCGCATATTTATAATACAAATCCATCCGTTCCGACGCCACTACCACCTCATCAGGTTCGGCGTCCAGCCACGTACAATCTTCAAGATACCAGTCATAAGCTTCGAGTAAAGGTCGCTTCAATACAGGGTCGGTGTCGTCAAACCTCAGAATGAATTTACCTTCGTGCATCTTCGCATACTCCGAATTCACGATTATGCCTCGCGTACTGCCAAGCGTCGCTGCACCGTTAGGGTTGGGTGCAAATCGCATCACAACTTTTTCGCCTTCCGCAAGAGGCAGTTCGGGCAGTCCAGGTTCACGTTTTTCTTTCTCTTTCACTTTTAACTCCGCTACCAATTCCGGAGCTATCATAGTCAATTCTTCCACTCGCTCTTTCTTGCCCATTGCTCCGATACTCTTTATCTCCTCTTTCACCAACATCGAGACCCGTTTCGCATCCTTCCTTAATTCGGGATGTTCAGCAAGAACCTTCTTCACCACTGCATCCTCTTTAGGTGGTTTCTCGTACTTCACTGCATTCTGCAGTGCGTATTTCCTTATTTTTGCCCTTGTCTCTTCCATTGTCCTCCACGGATTCACCACATTTTAAAATGTCTTGCGCTAAGAAAAAACTTTTTTCATTTCGTAAATTTAACCATCCTGCATGATGAGGACATTGAGATCCGGCAAAAATACGGCATCACTGCGGAAAGACGGAATAAAGAACTGCGTCTGTGTGACGAAGCGATAGATCAAGGAGGGGTTCTGACCCAGGAGGACCTCGCGGCCCTTCTTAGTACAAGCCTGAGCGCGATAAAGAGAGACGACACTTATCTCA
>JAGGZZ010000194.1 GCA_021161765.1 Candidatus Methanophagales archaeon
CTGCAAAAATATATCTTGTGGAACTCATGTCGAGGGTATTGCCCACTTTTCCTACGGAGAACGTAGCGAACTATGTAGCTAAATTCCTTTCGGATAGCGGCGTTGAGATATTAACGGATACGGCAGTGCAAGCCCTAAGCGAGCACGAGATAACGTTCACCGACGGCACGGAACTCCCATACGACATTATCATCTGGACGGCAGGGATAAAACCAAACAGCCTTTTGGAGAAACTCGAACTTCCAAAGGAGAAGAGCTGGTTAAAAGTGGACCCGTATCTTCGTGTGGACGGCATGAAGGATATATTTGCCGTTGGCGACACGGCGTACTTCGAAAATGAAGGTGTTCGCTCAGGTCAGAATGTGGAGGAGGCGGAACGACAGGGTAAACTCGCTGCGGAGAACATAATAAGAACAATGAAAGGGAAAAAATTGAAGAGATACCGGGCAAAGAACACGATACAGAACCCCAGAGCTTTTATTTCGCTCGGTAACGATAAAGCGGTGATGTATTTCGGTGGAATGATGTTCAAGGTCTTCGCATACCGGGTGAAGAAGTTTGTGGAACGGAGATATATGAAGAGATTCAGGTAAAGGTAAAAAAAGAAGCGGGGAGCGGGGATTCATGATGCAGGATGCAGGATACAAGTTAGAGTTGTGTCTGGTATCTTGTTGTATAAATACTAAACATATTTAAATAGCAAATACAAAATTATAAGTGGTGGTTGTATGCTTTTAGAATATGTAGATAAAGCGATGAGCAAGGCAGAATATGAGATGCTAGAAGATGGAACATACATGGGTCGGATTGCCCCCTGTTCAGGTATTATCGCTTTTGGTAAAACGCTTTATGAGTGCCAAAACGAGTTAAAATCTGTTTTAGAGGGATGGTTGATTGTGAAGATAAGACATGGCGACCCACTACCAGTGATAGAACGTATTGACCTAAATAAGGGGATACCAACCTTAAAAGGGGTTGCTTATGAGTAGATGGACGCCGTGTAAGCGCAGAGTTTTTATAAACAAAATGAGGAAATTAGGGTTTGCGGCTCCTGAACCCGGTGGACGGCACTTTTACATGCGGTGTGGAACGCACACGCTACCTATCCCTAATAATTCGGAGTACGCTGTGCCGCAACTTAAGATGCTCCTTAAAGAGGTAGAGCGTATCTTAGAAAGAGATATCTCGCTTGATGACTGGGAAAAATTGTAAGATATCTAAAGTATAACGTTATTCCTTCTATTTGAGACACAGATTTACACGGATTTATTCTTTCTTTGTTGTGCTGGGCTAAGCTAAGCTAAGTGCGTTACTCTTTTCATCTGTGTTAATTAAGCCCTTTCAGGGCTTGCGGGAGTGTGGGCAGAGCCCACAAGCGTTAATCTGTGTCTATAATTTATTTTTTCTTGTCTCGTGAAAATCCGTGTAATCTGGTGGTTATAAAAGAGCTAAGCAGATAACACAATCTTAACTACAAAAATACCGGTAAGCGCAACGGGAATCAGTATCATACCGGTGAATGCGTTTTCGGTTATGGCGCTGAGTCCTTCTGCGGTTTTCCAATCGCCTCTCTGCACCGCGATTAGGCTCTTTGCCGTGAAGAATATCGGGATAGCTAACAAACCGAAACCAATGTGGGGAACGTCTAAGAACAGAATAGGGATGAATGCAAGCCAGGAACATACCGTCAACGGTAAATAAAGACGGACGGTCGTGACCTTACCCAGCCGAATTGCCAGATTCCTGCGGTCTATCGCGAGGTCGCAGTCGAAATCGGGAATTTCCCTCGTCAATTTCAGCTTGAATGCGTCTATTATCAGCGGTAGAGCAACGATGGTAGGTAGCCAGCTCGCCTGGTGCGATTGCAAGTAGTAACCACTGAATACCGTCAGCCATCCCACTCCTGCGGTCAGAGCTATTTCTCCCAGACCGTGGTAAGAGAATCGCAGTCCTCTTGAATACGAGTATGGAATGAATATGCCGAGTAGGCCCAGCAGCAGCGTCAAACCGCCGGTATTGAAATAAAAATGCAGCAGCACGCCGAGAGGAAAAGCAGCCAATGCGCACAGGTAGGCACCGGTAACTGCCTGGTTTACCGATATGCGTCCCTTCACGAGCGCATCGAACCGCCCGCTTACCGCAGTAGAATGAAGCGTGCTTGTTGTTCCCGTTACATAACCAACATCTATCCCTTGCTGCTTTAAATCCGCATACACACTGCACGCATTGAGCACGAAACAGAAATCAGTCAGTAGAAATACCGCAAGCAGCGAGATCGTGAACACCACGGCATCAAAGGCGTATCCATCAGCCCAGGCTAAAACCGCCCCCAGGAGAAAAGGAATCAACGTGGTTGTGAACTTGGGCAATCCTGAAAGCTCCACCCAACCCGATAACATATCCTTATTAAGGTTCATTTTTGCTCTTCCTTCTATTTAAGACACGGATTTACACTGATTAAGCGAGTTTAGAGGTTTAGCTCGTTAGAGGCTCAGTCCCCTTAACCAAACCGCTATACCGCTATATTATCATCTGTGTTAATCTGCGTTAATCTGTGTCAACGATTTATTTTTTCTTTTTCTTTTTGTTTTGCAGACAATAAATATCAAACAGATTAATTCAGTGAGTATAATTGAAATGGAAGAACCAGAAAAGAACACGCAGCTTGTGCCCGCACTTATCCCCTTTATTGTATTGCATGGTTTAATGCACATCTTAGCTACGACACTACCGGCATTATCTCCGTTGGTAAAGGCGGAGTTTCAACTGAGTAACACGATGATAGGTGCGCTCTCTTTTGCATTCGCTGCAGCTATCGGGTTTGGAAGCATAGTATCAGGAATGCTATCAGATAGATATGATGGAATGATGCTGATAAGTCTGGGTTTCTTCTCCACTGCTATCCTCTCTGCTCTTCTACTGCTCTCTCGTGATTTTCTCTCGCTTACCCTCATTTTTATTGTTATGGGTTTCGGGCTCAGTTTCTATCATCCCTCTGCTTTATCCCGTATAGCAAATTCATTCAAGAACAAGCGAGGGAGAGCGTTTGGAGTGCATGAAACAGGGGCGAGCATAGGGATTGCTGTAACTCCGTTAATAGCAGCGTTTATCTGCTTTTACGCTGAGTGGCGTTTCGTTTACTTATTCTGGGCATTTCCAACCCTCTTTTTCGCTTTTTTACTCTTCAAGATGATGAAAGAAGGGGAAGTGGGGAGAATGAAGCGAATGTTTCTCTCTGATGCCCGTGCTAATGTTAATGTTAATGCTAATGCTAATGCTAATGGCAATGACGTGAAATTAAAAGATTTTCTCCGGCAAATGATAAGCACAGGTTCGATACGGAGGATATACGTAATAGAAGGGTTATTTGGCTTCGTTTTCGGTGGTTCATTGACTTTCATTCCCATTTTCCTTAACGAAGCAAAAGGGCTGAGTCCCGAGCTTGCTGTGATGCTAACCTGTGTCTTTACCGCAGGAGGAGCGATAGGCAAATTTGTTGGTGGGCATTTCTCTGACCTCGTCGGTGAACGAAAGGTAATGGCTTACGGTTTTTTCATTGTTGCACCTTTATTTTTCGTCGTTTCTTTCCTCCCTCTATTGTGGGCTATTCTGGCGTTAGCACTTGCAGGCTTGATTTTTCCAACCGTTCTTCCTGCGATAATAACTACGATAAGCAAAGAAGTCCCGCCGTCAAGAACGGGAATGGCGTTTGGGCTGTTAATGTTCGCCGGGTTTGGTTTCGGGTCTACATCACGTATAATACTTGGTTTGGTAAGCGACAGTTTTGGTATTTCCGCGGTGTTCTACCCCCTGGTGATTGCTGTTTTGATTGGCGGGGTATTGAACGTTTGCGTGGCAGAGGGGGAATAAGAGCAGGATGCAGGATGCAGGATAACAGGAACATAGAAGGGGATATTATAGTCATTCCGATAATAAATTGTAAACTCCAGTTTTGTTATCATCTACATCCTACCTCCGGGTGTGGTAGATGTGCCCTGGATATCCAGCGCACTCCTGTCAGCCCCTTCCCTCCACAGGCATTACCCTGCTTCAACGGTACTATGAACTGATCCGACTCCCAATATGCCATTTGCGGTATCTTGCCGTCTACAGGCTTGATAGCGCATGCTCCTGCCCCTATAGGGGGATCTGGGAGAACACATTGGGTCTCCCGAGTTCCCATAGTCTCCATTTGATACCATGCTACGGTCTGAGACCCCGCTGGACTCACACCGCCTCGCAATGTCCC
>JAGGZZ010000230.1 GCA_021161765.1 Candidatus Methanophagales archaeon
CCTTTAAGTGGTTTTTGCGAAGCAAAAATAGTCCTTTCTTGGTAAAGCTTCTTTCTTCAGAAAGAAGGTTTTGAAACAATCAGGAACCCCCTTCGGGGTTTCCGATACTTTCCCCGCTTAAAGAATGGTTTAATGAAAAAGGATTGTTAATTAAACTGTTTTTGCGAAGCAAAAATAGTCCTTTCCTGGTAAAGCTTCTTTCTTCAGAAAGAAGGTTTTTCGCAGCCTACCTATAAGAGATTGAAAATCCCCTAATCCCCTAATCCCCTAATCCGCTAAACCACCAAACCGCTAAACCACCAAACCGCTAAACCACCAAACCGCTAAACCACCAAACCACCAAACCACCAAACCGCTAAACCGCCAAACCGCTACTTTAGCATCATCTCGGATCTTTGAAGTCGCAACAAATCCTCAGTGCTCAATTTTTCCCCCTCTCGGAATTTTTCATAAATCCCTTTTGCACTCTTCCTCGCTTCCACGCGCTCCCGGAATCCTAAATCATCCTTTACTTTTCGCCTCAATCCGTTTATCACATGATTAAAGTCTTTTATGTCCCGACCATATCTCAAGAATAGCTGGTGTGCATCATCAGCTTCCTCTTGTGCCTCTAAAAAAAGCCTGTGCGCCTCATCCGCCTTTTCCCTTATCCTATCTGCTTCTTTAAATCCATCAACCATCTTAGCATGGCATTCATGAGAAAGTTTCACGTATTTTATCGCATCTTCATGGTATTTATCCGCTTCTTTACGGTATTTCTGCGCCTTTCGCAGCAATTCCTTCGACTTTTTGTCCTTCTCCAATTCCTTTTCCATTCTCTCGAATTCCTTCCTCAACTCCTTTATCTTCGCCACTAATTTCCGCTCTTTATCCTTGCTAAGCACCTCCACCTGCTGTTTCAGCTCTAACTCGTCTATCCTTCTCCTGAGCCCTTCAAAAACCTGTATGCTCTTCAAGTCATTCTTCTTCCGAAACTTCTCGACCTTCGAATAATACGTAGATGCTTTTCTGTTCAATTCGCCTCGTTTTGCCTTATTCTTCTCTATCAGCTTCTCATATTCTTCTCTTTGCTTCTTAAAACCCTTCGCGCGCTCTACTACCTCTTTTATTCGCCCATTCAACTCGTCCCGTAACCCCGACCATTTGTTCGCTTCGATATTTAACTCGGTCCTTCTCCTCTTATATTCCTCTGCTCTTTTTATTACTTCCGCTCTCCGCTCAACTAATTCCTCAAGCATTCTTGTTTATATCTCTTGTTCCTGTTCTTTATAAATACTTTCTATTTTTTTACCATCAAAACAATACTGCACACGCTGAAAATCTTTTCTTAACTCCATTATCTCTTCTTTTATCTTCGTTTCATCTTCTTTCTCTATCACCACTCTTCTTATAAAAGATGCTATTTCTCTCATCTCCGACTCCTTCATCCCTAGCCGGGTGAGCTCTTGCACACCCAATCGGATTCCCGATGGCTCTTCAGGCATTTTATCGAACGGCAGCATGTTCTTATTTGTTATTATATTTGCCTTTTCCAATTTCTTTGCAACTGCATCCCCGCCTCCATAGCCACCGCGGACGTCAACGGCAATTTGATGTGACTCGGTGAAGCCCTTATGCTCGCATAAAACGTTGAATCCTTCCTCGTATAAACCCTGCGCTAATGCCTTTGCATTTGATAGTATCTGCAATGCATACTCCGCGCTAAAATGCTTCATCTCCGCTAATGTGACTGCCAGACCGGCAACGTGATGCAGATGATGATTGCTCACTGTCCCCGGGAACACGGCTTTATCTATTTTGTCTTTCAACGTCTCTTTACACAGTATTATCGCCCCTTGAGGACCCGGAAAGGTTTTATGCGTGCTGCTCGTGACAACGTCGGCTCCCTCTCTTAGCGGGTCTTGGAATTTCTTACCTGCAATGAGTCCCAATACGTGAGAGGCGTCGTACACTATCCTCGCATCCACTTCATCCGCGGCCTCCCGCGCCTCCCGAACCGGATGAGGAAAAAGAAATAGACTGGCACCAAGCAATATTAGCTTTGGCTTCTTTTCTTTTATCCCCTTCACCATCTTATCGGTATCTATGTTCATCTCGTTTTGGTCAAACGGAAGCTCGCCCAGTTTTAAATTCCTTATTGCAGGTACCGAATAACGCGAATGGCTTATATGCCCCCCATCAGGCACCGACAGTGCAGCTATTTTGTCTCCCGGCAACGTAAGCGCAAAAAGGGCAGCTATATTCGCATTTACACCTGAAATCGGCTTTACATTCACATGCTCCGCCTCGAACAGCTCCTCCGCATACCTTATTGCGAGCGCCTCTACCGTATCTATGTATTTACAACCCTGGTAAAAACGATTACCAACGTCCCCTTCGGCATACCGATGTGAAAAGTCCGAAGCCAGGAGCACCCTTACCGTAGGACTTGTGATGTTCTCGCTCGCTATAAGCGGTAATGCATTTTTATACAGTTCGTGATGCTTCCTCACCGCATCTATAATCGTTTCTATCCCCTCTTGCATATTTTCCCTATCTCCGTAATTACTCAATATCCTGTGGTCTTATAAATTCTAAACTCGAAATCCTAAATCCTAAACAATACCAAATCCCAAAATCCCAATGACAAAAAACGCGAGAGCGTTCTTTGTAAAGGTTTGTTTTGAATTTTGGGTTTAGATATTCGGATTTGTTTAGGATTTGGTGCTTAGGATTTAGGATTTTCCACATCTTATCGGGCATGTTCCTATTCCCCCAGCAGTATAGAAAGAACAGCCATTCTCACGGGAACGCCATAGAAAGTCTGAAGGAAATACCTCGCATTTTTCGTTCCGTCCACCGCAGCATCTATTTCATCTACTTTTGGAAGCGGATGCATGATTACCACATCCTCGTTCTCCTTTATAAGGTCGGTGTTTATACGATACGTCCCGGCAACTTTGCTATATTCCGCAGGGTCTGGAAACCGTTCCTTCTGTATCCTCGTTACGTATAAAACGTTCACTTCCTTTATCACATCCTTTATCTCCGTGGATTCAAAAATCTCGGCTCCTGCTTCCTTCAGGTCCAGCTTTATTTCCTCGGGCATCTTTAATGCTTCCGGCGATACAAAGAATAGTTTCGCATGGTATAACGACAGTGCATACGCCAGAGAATGCACCGTCCTTCCATATTTCAAGTCGCCAATCAGCGCAATCCGGAGGTCGTCAATCAGCCCTTCCCTCTTTATCGTGTACAAATCGAGCAGGGTCTGCGTAGGATGCTGTCCCGCACCGTCACCCGCATTTATTATCGGGACGGAAGAGAAAGAAGCGGCCATTCGCGATGCCCCTTCCCGCGGATGCCTGAGCGCTATCACGTCACAATAGCCCGACACCGTCCTTATGGTATCAGCTAAATTTTCGCCTTTTGCCACCGAACTTGCTTCTATTGATGACAGATTTATTACCTCTCCACCCAACCGCTTCATCGCGGTTTCAAATGAAAACCGTGTCCTGGTGCTGGGTTCGTAGAAGAGATTGGCAAGTATTTTGCCCTTCAGTAAGTCGCTTTTTCTTCCCTTTCCTTCTTTACCATTCCCACGGGCATAGACCTCCAACTCCTCTGCTCTACTTAATATGTAATCTATCTCTTCCTTTGAGAACTCACGTGTCGAAATAAGATGCCGCTTGGTGAACATGATAGCAGTATAAATAAATCGTTAATTAATTAATTAAAAAAAATAAAAATAGGAGAAAAAGACTTGTTTTTCTTGATGTAATTTCTCTTTCTCTCCATTCACTTACGCCTTTGTCTTCATTGTTATTTCCATAGAGGAAACGTTCGCTTTATCTCCCCCTTCTCCCTCTATCACTTCTGTCCCTATTTTTATGTCCTTTATTTCCACGTTCGGCATAAACTTGTTCTTTACCACTTCCGCGGTATCCACAGCCCTTGAGATCGCTCTTCCTCTCGCTTTTATCACCACATCGTCAAAGCCGTTGTTGAACTGTGTCACTACCGCCAGGACATAACTCATCACAGGCTTGTTTCCGATATATATCACGTTGTCTTCTGGCACTTTGCATCACCACTTTGTACATACTACATTACTATATAAAAAGGCATCTGCGATAATCAGTAAATACCAGTTTAAATATGGAGCGTGTTGGTAGCTTAGAATTATAATTCCGCCTTTTTAACGCCTTATGCTTATGCTTATGCTTTCGCTTATCAAAACCGTCAATCTTCTAAACTGCTAATCCGCCAAACCGCTAATCCCCTCTTTTATCTGCTCCCTTACCGTATTTCTCCTCGGGATCAAACACCTTCTCCCCTACTATCTCCCCGTTTAGCCGCCGGTAAAAGCACGACCGGTATCCCATATGACATGCCCCGCCGATCTGTTTGACCTTCAACAGCACGGCATCTTCATCGCAATCTATCAGAATATCTTTTATTATCTGCTCATTACCTGAAATCTCCCCTTTACGCCACAGCTTTCCCCTGCTCCTGCTCCAGTAGTGCGCCTTTCCCGTCTCTCTGCTAAGCCTCAGCGCCTCTTCATCCATGTGCGCAAGCATGAGAACCTCTCCCGTTTCGTAATCCTGTACCACCGCAGACTTCAATTCCTTTTTTTCTTTCTCCTCTTTCTCCTTCACTTCTTTCCCTCTCCCTTGCCCTTACCATTATTCTTACTTCTTAACGCTTCTATCGTTTCTTTCTGCAATGTCACAAGCAAATCACCAAATAATCCAAATATGAGGAACTGCACACCCGAAATAACCATCAGAGCTGTAAACACGGTGAGAGGCACGTGTGTTATCCCCTTGGACCAATCTACCACAACGTAAATGCCTGTCAGGATACCAACAGCGATAAATAAGGAGCCGATGACGCCGAAATAGAAGGCAGGGTTGTGCGTCCTCGCAAGCACATACAGCGTATAGACTATTTTTGTGCCATCACGTAGAAAATTGAGTTTTGACTGCCCTTCCCTTTTTTTATATTCTATCGGAACTTCCTTTATCCGAATGCCCTTCTTTACCGACTCGATTGCCATCTCTGCTTCTATTTCAAACCCCTTCCGCTCGAGATTTATCTTTTTCACGCCGTCTCGCGTAAGTGCTCGATAACCGGATAAGATATCATTCAATTTTACGCCATAGCCAAATCCAAAGACCTTATTCAGCACCCCATTTCCTATTCTATGCAGCATTGCAAATGCACCGCCATACGCAAAGCGGTTACCTATAACGTGCTCTGCTTCGCCGTTGCGTATCGGGTCAAGTAATTTCCTTACCTCTGAAGGGGAATAAGTCCCATCGCCGTCAATCATCACAATTATCTCGTCTTCTACGCGTTCAAAAGCCTGCTTAACTGCAGACCCTTTGCCTTTTCCCTGCTGGACTTCTACCCTTGCTCCTTCTTTCTTTGCTATCTCCCTCGTTGAATCCTCACTATTTCCATCAATGACAAAGATATTTTCAAACCCTTCGCTTTTAAAACCCCTTATGACTTCTCCGATTGCTTTTTCCTCATTCAATGTCGGTATTAAGATGCAGACGTCTTCGTTTTTCATTGTACATAAAGTATAGCTTCCTTCTATTTAAGACACGGATTAACACGGATTTACGCAGATTTATCTTAGTTTAACCGTGTTGATTCTTTCCATCTGTGTTAATTAAGCCCTTTCCAGGCTTGCGGGGACGTGGGCAGAGCCCACGAGTGTTAATCTGTGTCTATAATTTATTTTCTATATTCTTGTTTGTCTTTTCATCTTGTCGGTGTTAGTCTGTGTCTCAGCTCTTTTCCTCTTTGCTCAGTACTCTTACGCTGTCGCCTCTAACGGTGATTGGTATCGGGACCATCGCCTCAAGCAGTTCAATGGTGATTTCCTCATGTACTTCGTCAACTTTTTTCACCCGCGCATGTTCACCCTTAAACGCTCCGGATATTACTTCTATTATGCTGCCTTCTACCATTCCTGTTACGGAGGGTTTAGGCGTGAGGAAATGCTCCACCTCCTCTAAGCTCAGCTCCCCCTTGATTAACCCTCGTGCGTGGGGGATATCTTGAATTAGTTGCTCTATGACGTCAGAAAAAGAAGCTTCTATCAGCACATACCCTCTCAGCTCCTCAGGCACTAAAATCGCCTTTATTCCATGCTCATTTTTCTCTTTCTCTTTTATCGTGCTCTCAACTAAATTTGCAACTGCTCGTTCCTGATTAACCGTTGTTTTTACTACGTATATACTATTATCCATGATTTTTTATTCAAATCCCCTTGGGCAAAACCGACATCAAAAGATAGATAGAGAATCCAATAATGCCGACCAGTGCCATTGCGGCACCCGCGATTTTAGAAATTTTGAAGAATTCATCTCTCTTTGGTCGCTTCGCCAACTTCAGTATTCTTACATACTCCTCTAACCTTTTTGATATGTCTTCGACGAGGTTCATTTGCATCGCTTGTGGTTGCTATTGCTCTAATGCACTATTTCAATGCCGTATTTCTCTTTTTTCACTTCCTTCCGTCCGTATATTTGCTCGGATTTTACGCCTGTTACAACGAGCAGCGTCTTCAACGTGTTCTTTACTTCAGGCGTTAACTGCACGCCCCAAACGATTCTTGCCTCGGGGTTCATCATTCGGTATACTTCCTGAAGCGCTCCTTCTGCCTCCTCTACGGTCATGTCTTCTCCACCCGTCACGTTTACCAGTGCGGATTTACCTTCCGACACGTCAACTTCAAGTAATGGAGAGCTTAACGCCCTTCTCACCGCTTCGACTGCTTTGTTCTGACCGTCAGCTTCACCAAATCCTATCATCGCCAGCCCCCCATCTTTCATCACCGTGCGCACGTCAGCAAAGTCGAGATTTATAAGACCCGATTTGGTTATCAGCTCGGTTATTCCCTTTACTGCACGCATCAACACATCATCGGCGACTCGGAACGCATCATTTAAGGGCAACCGAGGAACGGTATCCAATAGCTTGTCATTTGGTATAACGATAAGCGTATCGGTATTTTCACGTAGTGTTTCAAGTCCCATATCGGAATTTTCCCTTCTTACCTCGCCCTCCGCATGAAAAGGCAAGGTCACCACACCAATGGTAAGAGCACCCGCCTCTTGCGCCGCTTGTGCGACTACGGGCGCTGAACCTGTCCCGGTACCGCCTCCTAATCCGCAGGTTACAAAAACCATATCTGCATCATCCACGATTGATTTTATGTCGTCTTCGTTTTCCCTCGCCGCTTCCTCTCCTAACCTTGGAATGCTTCCCGCGCCAAGCCCTCGCGTTGTCTTCTTTCCTATCAATATTTTTCGCTCCACTTTTGAGTACAGCAAATGTTGTGCATCGGTATTCAGAGCAAACAGCTCCGCTCCAAAAATACCCTCCTCGGTCATCCGCTGTATTGAGTTAGTTCCACTTCCTCCGCATCCAATCACCTTTATTACCGTTCTTGCCTTCTCCAACATCCCTTCTAATTCCGCATCCCTCATTGTCTTTGCTTCTTCGCCTTCCAAAACTGCTCCGCTTTCTACTTGGTTCATCTTCTCTCCCCTTTACTCTACTATTATGTTAATCCCAATAATGCTTTTACAATTTTTCTTTATTTATTAAATTAATAAACCTTTTCTTTGGAAAAGAAAAAAAAACGTTCCCGGTGTTTCTCCGAATGCGGAGGAGGGGATTTGAACCCCCGAACCCCTACGGGACAGCGACCTCAACGCTGCGCCTTTGTCCTCTTGGCAACCTCCGCGACGCTAACAGAAAGCTTTCTCTTTCTATTTTAATTTATTAATGATATAACATAAAAAAAATTGCTCTCTTACTGGGAATAACAGGCATACTACTACTGGTACAAGTATCGGGAGCGAGTTATGCCTTTGATGGTGTGCCCTATCCCGACAAGCTGGATTTAGTAGCTCATGGCACTTTAAAAGGTGGTGTATATGTAAGCGAGAGTCATGCGCTTGACTTCCCGCCGTGTACACGAACGTTTGCGGTGCCTGAGGATGCCAAAGTCAAGTGGGCGCGGCTATATGTAGGTGTTTGGGGCGGCACCGAGAGATATACAGGCTGGGTTCACACGACATTTAACGGGCATGACCTCGGTAAAACGCCGCTCCTTGGCGAGAACGATGACAATCCCAATGTTTATTGTACCGGTCATGGCGTCCATTGGGTCTATTACGAAGTGACAGATAAAGTATCATCAGGGCTTAATACCGCCATCGCGAATACCAGCAGGGGAGAACGCGGGAATAAACTCGATGGCAGGGTGTATAGCGTCATCCTTGTAGCAATCTACGAGGACAAGAGTGCGCCTGAGATTACATACTGGGTAGCAGATGGAAACGTAAACCTGCATGGTCGTGGTTGGGCAGGAACGATGCCGACAACAAACGATTTCGCATCGGTAAAGTTCGAAGGAGTGATTGACACTGCAAATGTAGAAAATGCAAATCTTACCGTATTATACCTTACCGGCACTCCTGGTGAACCAGACTATTTGGAGTTTAACGGTCATGGTGTAGGTGGGAATGACGTGGCTAATAGCGGAGACGACAAAACTTATGGGATTGACCTCAAGACATTTGACGTTACAAACTATATACTGGCTGAGAATAGCGTTCTTTTTCTCAGGGGAAAGGACGTCAATGGCGATGGTAAAATAGAAGAGGATGACGAAGGCAACCGTGAAGGTGAACATTATCTTCATCCCGTTCTAACTGCCCTTGTAGTACAGCATAAAACCACTGAAAAAACACTACCTGATTTTTCCGTCGAGCTTGCGCTGCACAAGAATCTAACCGAAGGACTGAGCACGCTCACCGCAGTCGTAAACAATTACGGTAAATTGTACGAGGATGATTTTGTGTTGAAGGTCAGTGTTGACGAATCGGAGATTCACTTGGAGGTTGTTCGCATGGATGCCAGCGGAATTAAAAAGTTGGCTATTCCATGGAACGCAACACACGGCACACACACCATCAAAGTAGAAGTTGATGCTGAAAACGCAGTGCAGGAATTGAACGAAAACGACAATGCTTTTATTCTGGATGCTTATGTGATGCGCAAACCTGATTTGTCCGTTAAAATTTTAACACCCATAGCGGAAAACGGGAAGGCAAAAAACGCATCTTCTACTTCTACTTCTACTGCGACCTGTACGAAGGTCAGCAGTGTGATACTTGGAGGAGGGGTTATACTCATACTACCATTGTTTGTGTTTATCCTGTGGAACGGGAAAAGGGGAAAAATTTCATGGGGTTTGATTTTTGTAGTTCTAACAGTCGCTTTAATTTTAAGCTTAAGCGGTTGCGTTGATAAACATCCCGTTGAACAGGAAACAGGAGCAGGAACGAGTATGCTCAGTTATTCCATTCCGGTGGAGATAAAAAACGAAGGAGAAGCGGCAGCGATGAATTTTGAGCTTTCGCTTTATGTAGATGGAGAAAAAAGCATGACCAAAAAGATTGATAAGTTAGAAGGCGGTGAATTTATTACTGAAGAACTGTCAATTGTGGTAGCGGAAGGGAAACACCGCATGCGTGCAGTGGTGGATGAGAAAGAAGTAGTTAAAGAGTTTAGGAGGGACAATAACGCAGATGAGATCACATTCGATTTTTAGTGCCTTTGTTCTTGCGCTGATTATTGTATCCACAGCAGGGGGTTCTTATGCGGGCGATAAAACGCTCAACACAATCTCGCATGATGAAATTTGTGGCGGTGTGTTTTTTACATTAGGTGATAGCGAATACAGCGGGCGGATAAATTATAATGAAACTTACACCGTCAATTTTGATACCAGTGTGCTGAGGTCAGGGAATAAAGAAGTAAAATTAGCCAGGCTGTATGTTTACTGGGTTTGGAGCCAAAAAGAGAACGTAGGCGTGTATCCCACGATGGAGGTAGAAGTAAAAGAGGGAGAAACAAAGGAGGTTCTAAGTTCGGTCGCTACATACACGGATACAAAGGGATTTGTGGGGAAATATGATTACTTTTCCGGCGTTTATGTTTACAATTGCAATTTCGATACGACAAAAACAAATCAGGATTTCTACTCGGTTACCGTAAAGAACGTGGATGCAAACGGGAGCACGTTTTGTGTGCAGGGGATCGGGTCGTTGGTGATATACGAGTGTCAGGAGCAGGACGAGGATTGCCAGTGCATCGAATATTGGGTCAGCGAAGGTTGCGACATGATATATGCAGAATATGGCATCGCACCGGAGATGAAAAATGCAAAGTGCAAATTGTAAAAAGAAAAAAATAATGGAGATAATGTAAAGCTATGAAAGAGTTATTTGCGTTAGCGAGCAGGCAGTTGGGGAGGAGGAAATTGAGGGCGTTTTTTATCGTGCTGGGGATAGCCATAGGCGTTGCTGCAGTGGTTGGCATGACATCGCTGGGAGAAGGGATACGTGTTCAGGCAGTTGAGCAAATTAAAGCTCAGCACGATTTAACCACGATAGATGTTTCGGCAGGTGTAGAAGCGGGAAGCATTACGCTGATAACTGATTCGAAACTAAAAGCGATTGACCGCGAGGAGCACGTTTTATTCGTGGCTCCCTACGTAAAGGACTCGTATGTCACGCAGAACAATACCTATCTTGCGGTTAAGGGAATCACTCCCGAATATAGGCAGGTTCACCGTAACCTGCAATTGGAAATGGGAGACTGGTTTGAGGAAAAGGGAGATCATAACGAGATTGTGCTGGGCTACGACGTTGCAAAGAGATTGGCGGTGATAGAGGATCTAGGAATTGGTGACGAGTTCACAACTAAGATCAGGCTGTATGGCGAGGAAGGTCGCCCGAAGGATAAACCTGCTGTGTTTAAAATCGCAGGCATACTGAAATCCACAGGTGACGAGCACGACAACCAGGCGTTAGTGGGTATCAAAGAAGCGAAGGAGCTAGATGAAAAGGATGCCTATGACGGACTATTTGTAAAGGTGGATGACCCTGCCTTTGCCGCTTCAGTAGGGGATAAGATAGAGGGACTTGGATTGAGCGCACGTTCTGCACAGGATGTGATTGACGAAGTAAACAAGCTGATGGTAGCGGTAACAATAGTTTTTGGCTTTTTTTCCGGTATCTCGCTCGTTGTTGGTGCGCTTATGGTGGTAAACACGATGATTATCTCAGTTTACGAGCGAACGAAGGAGATAGGGCTGACAAAGGCATTGGGGGCATCGGACTTTGACATTATGAAGATGTTCCTTGCGGAATGCGTGATTATAGGCGTGATAGGTGGGATTCTGGGCGATTTGCTGGGTATTGGTTTTTCTGTGCTGATAGACATCGTGGGTAAGCCTTTTCTGGTAAGTGCGCTTGGCGGCGAATTGGGTGCGGGATTACAATCGGGCAGCATAACGGCAATCACACCTGCGATATTGGCGGCGGGATTCACTATTTCGCTGGTTCTTTCGATTGTGTCGGGTTTGTATCCCGCGAGGAGGGCGTCGAGATTGAATCCGCTGGATGCGTTGAGGCAGATATAGTATTAGTATTGAAAAAAAAAGCGAACTGGTTAGCTAACCACAAGATTACACAGATTTCCACGAGATTAATTATTAATTTACCAAAGAAAACTTTTTTTTGTTTTTTCTTTTAGCACAGGTTTTCTTTTTGTAAAATATCAAAAAGCTTATATATATAGCATTTAATATTATATTATTGTAATAATTAATAAAGAAGGGGATAATAGAAAGTATTTGTATATCCCCGGTAGAAATGGAGGAAGAAAAAGAAATGGATGCATACTTAGAAGCAAGGTCTCATGAACGTGAAGCGAGAGAGAAAGAAAGGGTGGGGAACCTGGAGGCGGCAATCGAGGAGTGGAAAAGATATGCCGAGGTAAAGGAGAATAAAGGAAGCTACTTTTTGTGTATTTACGGACATTTCAACGTTGCACGGATTTGTGACAAGGTACAGCGATGGAAAGAAGCGGCGGAATCTTTTGAGGCGGCGTCAAAACTTGCAGAAAAAATTGGTGAGTTCTCTCTTTGGGCTCTGCTTATCAATCTGGCATGCCAGATGTATGAGAAGGAGGGAGACTATGAGGCATGCAAGAACGGTTATGAAACAATTGGTAACTTTTTTTGTACGATGAACAACTTCTTTGAATCGGCAGATGCATACGAACAC
>JAGGZZ010000167.1 GCA_021161765.1 Candidatus Methanophagales archaeon
CGGATTTACACTGATTTTTTGTCCCCGCAGCTAAGGCGGAAACGTTAATTAGTTATATACAATAAAATAAAAATGCTTAAGATAGTGAAGGAGAGTGTGGGAAAATGTTTGAAGATAGGATAATCATAGACCCTGAAGTAATGCATGGTAAGCCCATTATAAAGGGGACAAGGGCACCTGTAGACATAATTTTGGGGGCACTTGCAGACGGCATGGAACTAAAAGAAGTTGCTTCTGAGTACGAGGTTAAGAGAGAAGATATATTGGCTGCCGTAGAGTATGCAACAAAGGTAGTAGCTAAAGAGGAAATAATAATCGTGTAATTGTTACGAGAGACGGCACAATGTCTCAATGCCAATAGGCGACTGGGGTGATTACGGCTTCAATGCAACTTGGTATGTCGCTCTACTGGAGACGACACCACTGTATGGGATTATCCGCGGTGACCGTGCGGATTGGATGTATGTGCCTGCCGGAAAAGGGATAGAAGAAGTAAAGCCTGCTGAAATTGGAGAAGAAATAAAGACCAAATTGAATGAAGAAGTGGCGTTAACGTTAACAAAGTAAAAACCCGCCACTTTTTTTTCTTTCTTTTGCACCCTTGCTAATGCAATCTTTATATACTATAAATAAACACTATACCATTGAAGGTGATGGATAAAATGAAGGTAATACCTGTGCAGAGCGAACTTAACATGGATGAATACGTGGAACTTAAAAAGAGGGCTGAAGAGCGCGGTATCACACTTAAAGAAGCGGTAAAAGAAGCAATTTCTATCTGGCTTCATAAAAATTCTGTTTTCAATCCCGAAGACCCCTTCTTCACTACAAGTAAAATGTTTCGCTCAAAAAAAGACCTGGCTGAGAGACACGATGAGATTTACAGATTGTACAAGTTTTGTCATTATGAAAAGGAAGTAAGTTAATCCCTGCCTTCAGTAGGGACTTTACTCCTTTTCTTCCGATTCCAATTTCTCCTTCACGAATCTCAAGAATTCTCTGATGGCTTTCTCGTGGTTGTCACTTAGATTGCTCTCCTTTACATTTTCTTCTCTTCCCTCATGAAAGTGCTTAGGAAAAGTTTTTATCTCTTTATGATGAGGAGCGTTGTCATGCCGGTATAGTGTTCCTTTTATCATCCTTCTTTCCCAGTGATAGGAATATTTCTCACCGGAAATCCGTATATCAATAAAAGAACTTTCTGAAAGAAAAATTCTCAACTTCTTTAATCTTATTCTCTATGTTTTCCCATTCTATCAGTTCTTCCCAAGCAGGATGCCCTTCCTCTCCCCTTTCTATCTTCCTCTCTAAATCCTCCATGTTTCTAACACCATACTTTACCCTCAACTCCTCTATCTCAGAGTAAGCTTCCCTTAATTCTCTATCCAAAAGACTGGTGATGCTCCCTCTCAACAATTCATCTTCTGAAAGCCGAAGGCTCTTAGAAATATCCTTTAGTAATTTCTCCTCCATTTCTTTCTCACCTCCTTAATTCAATTGTATATAAAGTATAACTTTCTTCTATTTAAGACACTGATTTTCACTGATTTACGCAGATTTATTTTAGTGTAACCGTGTTGATTCTTATCATCTGTGTTAATCTGTGTCTATAATTTATTTTCTGTTTTCTTGTTCCTCACTATCAAATTTTAAAAAGAGGAGGAGGGTATATAAAATTTTGGTTACATATCCACAAAATTCCGTATCAACTCCAGCCCATCCTCAGTCAATATCGACTCAGGATGGAACTGCACACCATAAACATCCATGTCTTTATGCCTGATCGCCATTATCTCGTTATCATCCAGGCTTCTCGCGGTTACTTCTAAACAATCTGGGAATGATTCCCCAACATCACCATTACCATCATCAATCACTAAGGAATGATATCTCACAACAGAAAGAGGGTTTCTCAACCCTTTCAGCACGTTTTCTCCGTTATGCGTCACCAGACTCACCTTCCCATGCCTTATCTCCCGCGCATTTCGTATCCTCGCACCGAAGACATAACCTATGCACTGGTGCCCTAAGCAAACGCCTAAAATCTTTTTAGTTTCTGTTTCCCTGCTAAATCGCCTTATCACTTCATTTGTGACACCCGCATCTCGCGGCGTCTTCGGACCGGGCGAAATGATTATATGCTCTATTTCCTTCTCCCTGACAATCCGCTCTATGCGGTCAAGATTCACGTTATTCTGCACAACTACCGGCTCGGCACCCAGCATCCCCACGTATTGCACGATGTTATACACAAACGAATCTATATTATCCACGATTAGAATTTCGTTCATTTTTTTAGTTTTCGCCTCCTATAATTGTTCGGGCTATATAATTTCTAAACTCTAAACCCGAAATACTAAACAATACCAAAATCCAAAATCCAAATGACAAAAACAAACTTCTTGCTTCGCAAAAGAAAATTTTCTCTTTTAAAGAAAGGTTTGTTTTGATTTTTGAGTTTAGACATTTGAATTTGTTTAGAATTAAACCCTTTCTGGGTTTGCGGGGACGTGGGCAGAGCCCACGATGCTTAGGATTTAGGATTTTCCACTTACTGAGCATGTTCCACCTCCTGAAATGCATTCCAACAAACCCGCGCATTTACTCAGCGTCTCCTTATACTCACGTTCAGGGTCAGAATCAGCAACTATCCCCGCGCCTGCTTGTATATACACCTTCCCGTGTTCAAACACGGCAGTTCGAATCGTTATCGCGGTGTCCATCGAACGATTAAAGGAGAAATAGCCCACGCAACCGGCATAAATACCTCGTCTCGTTGGCTCTAATTCCTCTATTATCTCCATTGCTCTTACTTTCGGCGCTCCGGAAACCGTTCCCGCGGGGAATGTCGCTTTCAACGCATCAAACTCGTTTTTATCCGACCTCAACTGCCCCACCACATCCGTTACTATATGCTGCACGTGCGAATACTTCTCCGGATACATAAACCTCGGCGCTTTTACCGACCCGAATTCTGATACTTTTCCTACGTCGTTTCTTGATAAATCCACAAGCATCAAATGCTCCGCACGCTCCTTCTCATCGTTAAGCATCTCCATCTCCAGCCGCTTATCTTCCTTTTCAGTTACACCACGCCGTCTTGTTCCCGCTATCGGACAGCTCTCCACTTTCCTGCTTCTATTCAACGCATCAGCAGGTTCAACCCTGACCAGCATCTCAGGGCTCGCTCCCACTATCTTACGGTCACCGAAATCGAGGAAATACATGTAGGGCGATGGGTTCACCTCACTCAAGCGGTTGTAAAACTCAAAAGCACCCTGATTTCCATCCCCGCGGGACTCCAACTCAAAATCCGCTTCCAGCCGCTGTGAAAGAACCACCTGAAAAATATCGCCAGCACGAATGTATTCCTTCGCTATTCTCACAATCCTCTCGTATTCTTCTTTTTCTATGTTTGACGTGAAATCGGAAGACAGCTCCTTAAAACGGTAATTTTGTTTTGCTAAATCTGTCTTTTCTAAATAATTTTTGTTTCTGTTCCAAAGAGAGGTGGTTGGTAAAGCTTTGCTTTCCGAAGGAAGGGATTCACAAAATTCGTTAGATATGAGGAAAGCTTTTTTCGCCTTATGGTCTACGATAACATTCTTTTTGGTGAGTAGAAATTCGCAATCTGGCTGTTTCAGCGTATCCGCTGCGCTCTCGCCGATATCCACAAAATAGCGGATGTAATCGTATGAAAGATAGCCAACGAAACCGCCGATAAATCGTTCCTTTTTTATATCCCCTGCTATTTTGAGGTCCCCGAGGAAATCCTCAATTAGGCTCAGTGGATTCCAAGATTTAGTTCCATGCCCTTTCGCAGCCGAAACCGAAGCAGCATCCTTCATCTTTTCTGCGAGAACCGTATCGTCGTATGAATACGAGTTCATTGTTAAAATGCCGTTCTTCACTGAGAATTTAAACGCAGGGTCGAAGCCCATAATAGAATACCTTGCCAATTTAGCGCTCCCTTCGCGGGATTCCAACAGGTAAGATTCGCCGTTCTCGCTCTTGTCTTCAGCACTCAAGCTATTGTATAGCAAAGACGGGTTTACAAACGGGATTTGCTCATAGTGTTGAATGATGAACATTGTGCACCATACTTATACGGTACTGCATATATAAATACCTTGATGCTATTTTTTTACTTGTTTATGTAGCTATACAAGTACCCCCTTTCTATTTGAGACACGGATTTACACGGATTTACGCAGATTTCTTGTAAAGACCTTGGCATAGTTTTTCTTTTAGCACAGGTTTTCTTTTTGTAAAAAAGAAAAAGTGTGCAAATGGAATTTGAAATATTGCATAAGGACTTAATGGGGAGAATAGGAAAACTTCGAACGCCTCGTGGAGTCGTAGAGACACCGACGGTAATGCCCGTGATAAATCCGAATCTTATGTCACTCGGAGCTGATGAAATGAAGAAATACGGGGCTGAGATGCTCATTACAAATGCGTATATAATATATAAAAAACCGATTTTGAGGGAAGCATCAGTTAAAAACGGCATTCATTCGCTTTTAGGCTGCGAAATGCCAATAATGACTGATTCGGGCTCTTATCAACTCTCGGAGTATAAAGACGTGGAGGTGAGCAACAGCGAAATATTGGAATTTCAGCAGTGCATAGGTTCTGACGTATGTGTGCCTCTGGACATCCCAACAGCGCCTTACGTGAAGAGAAAAAGAGCGAAGGAGGATTTAGATGAAACACTCAGCAGAATGCGAGAAGCACGAAACATAATTCAAACGGAAAATGGAATGCTCGCAGGAGTTGTGCAGGGTTCTACCTTTTTAGACCTGCGCAGGGAGAGTGCAAAGGACATTGCAGAAATCGGGTTTGACGTGTATGCGATAGGGGGTTTGGTGCCCCTGTTAGAATCCTACCAGTTTGATACGCTGGTGGATATAATCGTGGCGTCGAAAACGAATTTGCCGTTGAATGCTCCTGTGCATCTCTTTGGCGCTGGTCATCCTATGCTTTTCCCCTTAGCCGTTGCTTTAGGCTGTGACCTCTTCGATTCTGCCGCGTACGCATTATATGCAAAAGGGAAGAGATACATAACCGGGGAAGGGACGATAAAAGTGGATAGTTTGCGGTATCTCCCCTGCTCTTGCCCTGTATGTTCCCGTTACAGTGTGGACGAGGTAAAAGAAAGCGAGGACTTACTGGCATCGCATAATTTGTGGGTTACGTTTGAGCAGATGCGAACGGTAAAGCAGAGTATAGCAGAGGGAAGCCTGTGGGAGCTATGTGAGAGGAGATGCAGGGCATATCCCGCTTTGATGAACGCCTTGAAGCATATAACGGCGTATGCAGAATTGATTGAGAAATATGACCCTGTTACAAAACGCCCGTTCTTTTATCTCGGCGCGACTTCTGCGCACAGACCAGAGGTATTGAGATACTCGTACAGGCTGAACAGGTTCAAGTTATCCGGGAATGTGCTGATAACGGCGACAGAAAACAAAAAGCCGAAGTCAACGTCAAAAGAAGAAGAGCTGAAAACCGAAAATGACGACTTTGACCACCTATTTTTTGTTAAACCCCCGTTTGGACCTTGCCCGGTCGAATTGAAGGAAAGCTACCCGGTGGGGCAGTCAGAAATACCTGCGGAAGTGGATAGTGAGGCTAAGACCGTGGCACTGGAAAATGTATTGAAATTGCTGAAACTAAACGAGGGAAAAGCAAAATTCGTTTTCCTTTATGACGACCGCTCCTGGGAACACCCGTTGATCGCAGAGATAGGAAAGTATGCAGAGGTGAGGAAGAGAGAGCAAATTAGCGGTTTGGCGGTTTAGCGGTTTAGATATTTGCCCCCCCCCAAAAAAAAGTTTTACAAATAATTTTGTGTAATAAACCCTTTCAGGGTTTTCGGGACGTGGGCAGAGCCCACGATGTGTAATCTGGTGGTTAATAATTTTCGGAATGCCCCTAATCATTCCAATTGCCCGAAATGGATGGATATTTCTCGTTTTGCCGATTTCTCGGAATCAGATGCGTGTATTGCGTTTCGCTGAACGTCAATACCATAATCAGCCCTTATAGTTCCCGGCTTTGCACGTTTTGGGTCCGTAACCCCCGCCATTTCCCTCGCCGCTGCGATTACGTTCTCCCCTTCCATCACTATTGACACCGTTGGAGCAGAGGACATGTAGGAAACCAGGTCATCGAAAAAGTCCTTCCCGCGATGCTCCTCGTATTGCTTTTCTGCCCGTTCTCTGCTCAGTTTTGCGAGTTTCAACGCCACTATCCTGAATCCGTTCCTCTCAAATCGCCCTAATATTTCTCCAATATGACCTCGCTCCACGCTCTCAGGCTTTATCATCAAAAAGGTTCTTTCTTTTTTCATTGTATATAAAATATAACCTTCCTTCTATTTAAGACACAGATTTACACAGATTTACACGGCACGGACTTATTTAGGTTAGACATTGTTGATTTTAACCACAGATTACACAAATTTTGCACTTTGCAGTTTGTTTTGTCTGTGTTAATTAAGCCCTTTCCGGGCTTGCTGGGGCGTGGACAGAGCCCACGAGCGTTAATCTTTGTCTATAATTTATTTTCTTGTATGCTTTTATCACCTTTGCAACCTTATAAAATTATAAAATTATAGTAAAATTTTACATAAAAGCGTAATTATGGAGTATATAACAATACCAAGGATACTAATTGCAGGAGACAGAAGTTCCGCAGGTAAGACCACCGTGTGTACTGGACTGCTGGGCGCTTTACGGGCACGAGGGCTCGAAGTTCAGGGGTTCAAGGTGGGACTTGATTATATAGACCCCGGATTTCATACGTTGGTTTCTGGCAGACCGTCAAGGAATCTGGATGGTTTTTTGATGGCACCGGATGTAATAAAGGAGATATTTATAAGAGGCTGCGAAGGCGCAGACATTGCCGTAATAGAAGGCGTGAGAGGGCTTTACGAAGGTCTGAATTATTACGATGACGTGGGAAGCACTGCACAGATAGCAAAAATTCTGCACTGCCCGGTTATACTTGTGATTGATGCAGGCAGCATCACGAGAAGCGTCGCTGCGATTGTTAACGGCTACAAAACGTTTGACCCCGAAGTGCAGCTTTCGGGCGTTATTTTAAACAATATCGGGAGTGAACGGCACGGAGAAAAGGCGGAACGCGCAGTGGAAAAGTACACAGGTCTAAAAGTTATTGGTAAGGTACCACGTAAAAGCGGACTGAAAATTTCTATGCGGCATCTTGGCTTGATTACTGCCACGGAATGTAGAACAGGGTGGAATGAATACAACAGCGTTTTGGACGGGATAACGAAGTCGGTAGAGGAAGGGATAGACATAAAAATGCTTTTGGCGGTGGCAAATGCCGCTCCCCCTATTAATGAGCCGAAGGCAACGATATTTACAGAACAGGTTGAAAAACGCGTCAGGATTGCTGTCGCTTTTGACGAAGCGTTCAATTTTTACTATCAAGACACACTGGATTTGCTCTCTTTAAAAGGTGCAGAACTCGTGTATTTCAGCCCGATAAGGGATAAGAATCTTCCAGAAGCGGTAGATGCGGTTTATATCGGCGGCGGTTTTCCTGAGATTTATGCGGCTGAACTTTCAGCGAATCTCTCAATGAGGAAGGAAATCAAAGACTTTTACAATGGATACAGGGTTATATATGCCGAATGCGGTGGATTGATGTATTTAATGAAACAACTCGAATATACGCCCTTGCAGGGTTTGCGGGGTCGCAGGTTAGAATCGCACAAGGATGAGGGCGGCAGTTTTGAGATGTGCGGTGTAATAAAGGGGTCGGTGAAATTTGAAGAGAAGCGAGTCGTGAACTATGTGGAGGGAGAATTGAGGCGGGATTGCATATTAGGTAAAAGAGGCAGCAGGTTTAAAGGGCATGAATTCCATCATTCTGAGATAATACTCGAAGACCCGGCAAACGTTGTTTTTGCTTATAAAATGCTGAGAGGGGAAGGCATAAAAGATGGAATGGATGGCATAATATCAAAGATCTGCCTTGCTTCTTTTGCTCATCTACATGCTGCTTCTTATACCGGGTTTGCCGAAAATTTTGTTCGAAGTGCAAGCGAAACAAGAAGAAACAAGTTTTAGCCTTTTTGTAACCACAGATTACACAGATTACACAGATTTTCACACAAACTTTCTTTCACAAAGATCACAAAAATGAAATGCCATAAACCGAAAAGCTTTTTATACCCTATGATAAATACCACTAATGTAAACGATGTAGCTGCGAATGATCAGGACCGCGACCAGATTGGCACGATACATTACGTAGGAGCAGGGAACGCAAGCGACATACAGGCGAAGATATATCCGTTACCCACAAGCGGCGGGATGGTTTTTGTGCCCCCTGGAGTGTATAGCACCACTGCGATTGGCAGCTATGATGAAGGAGATAACGATTATAATAAAATAGTATCAAATACTTTTCGTCGCGTACGGATTTATTTTGCTTCCAATGAAGTAAAAGGCAATTTTAACCGGCACAATATAATTGTGAATAATATTATGAATGGAGAAAATAGTCTTGCTGCTGATGCTGGCGTGTATATTGAGCCATCAAAGGCAGTATCAGGATTTGTGGACGATGCATATAATTTAATCAGTGGGAACAAAATTTATAACTATAATTCAAGGGCAATATACCTGAAAGAGTCATGCAGCAACACAATAACCGAAAACGAATGCTGGAATAATGGTAAGGATGGTATCCTTCTCTGGATGCATTCTGACTACAACACCGTCTCAAATAACAACTGCCACAACAATACCGATTGCGGCATTATGTTAAAAGATTTTAATCGCTACAATCTCGTTACGGACAACTACTGCAACAATAACGAAAAAGATGGTATCATGGTTTATAAATCTGGCGGTAATATCGTATCAGACAATTATCTGTATCAAAACGGTTATTGCGGACTGTGGCTTCATGTTGAATCCGACAGCAATACGATAACAGGAAACATAGCTGCGAATAACGGCTGGAATATAGACGGTGCCGGCGCTGCTAAGGCGCCCTATAGCGGGATACGACTGGATAGTAATTGCGATAACATCAAGATGAATGCCATAATCATCCAAGTCGAAAAGAAGGTCGGGTGGTCGTCCAAGCATCAATGGTGTTTTGGGACTTAAAATCCAGCAATGCACGAATCATTTTGTCCGGTAAATGTACCTGAGGTGATGTTGGATATTCCGCCGTGTTACCGGAATTGCCGGTTCGATTTTTAGTGCACTAAATCTATACGGGTCCCAATGTTTTTCGGAATGACTATAGTTTCCTTTATATATACTTAACCTTAAACAGAACAATCATACTATGGCAGCCCCTAAGAGCGATAAGGAAGCGACGAGGGATGGTGCGAAGAAGAAGCGAGAAGGCACTGTTGATGCTGATGCTGTTGTTGCCGCTGTTGCTGCTGCTAAAGAGGGGCTAAAAGAATGCCCCGAGTGCGGTTCTAAATGTTTGATATGTGATTATGGTAAAGCGGAGATTTTTTGCGAGGATTGCGGGCTGATAATAAGAGAGAACATTGTTGACCTTGGTCCTGAGTGGCGTGCCTTCGATTCGGAACAGAAGTCCAAACGAGCGAGGACGGGCGCACCGATGACGTATCGAATGCACGATAAAGGTCTGAGCACCGTTGTCTCGTCGGGTTCGGGTCTGAGTCCGGGGGAATATAAGTTAAAGAAATGGCAACAGCGGACTCACGTTGCGAATACAACCGAAAGGAGCTTCATCTTCGCTCTCTCTGAGATTGACCGGATGGCATCTGCGCTTAGACTACCGGTGAATATCCGGGAGGCAGCGTCTATGCTATACCGCAAAGCAATGAAGAAGCGGCTAATCCGTGGGCGTAGCATAGAGGGTATAACTTCTGCTCTCTTATACATTAGCTGCAGACAGTATGGTGTGCCACGAACACTGGAAGAGCTGAGAGATGTATCAAGGGTCGGGCAGAAGGAGATAAGCCGGGCATATCGCTTCCTTTTACGAGAGCTGGACTTGAAAGTTTCACCTGCCTCTCCCGTTGATTTCGTGCCGCGTTTCTGTTCCTTACTTAATCTGGATGGTGAGATAAGGTCACATGCAGTAGAGATAATAAAGAAGGCAACAGAGGCGGAACTGACCAACGGGCGAGGACCGATAGGGATAGCGGCGGCGGCTATTTACATTGCTGCGATTTTAAGCGGTGAGCATCGCACACAGAAGGAAGTATCTGACGTTACGGGTGTGACCGAGGTTACAATACGGAACAGATATAAAGAATTGTCAGAGCAGTTAGAAATACCTGAACTTTTAGAAGTTTAAATTTCACCGCAGAGCACATGGAGACCGCAAAGGCACCAGAAAGCCTAAGCAATGATTGGAACAGTCTTAAAACTCTGCGTACTCTGCGCTCTCTGCGGTGATAAATCACTGGATTTTTAGATAGTATCCACATTCGCACCCATTTACCTACACTGTTTTTGCTTGCCAGTAGATGACGTGCTATCTTGCGGTTACTCCATCCTTTCTCGTGTAGTTCCTTTGCCTTCTTACGTTTAAATATTAATACCTTTTTGTTCATTTCCGACACTCCTTTCACATGCGAGGATGTCCCACTTCTATATTAAACTCAATAATTGTCTTTGTCACCATCTATCAGATAAGAAGTATCTCCGATTCCATCTTCAAGTAATTACGTATCTTAACATATGTTTTCATTCCTTGATGTTATTTATATAGGAAATTTGTTACCGATATTTTCCATGCTTACGGGACTCATTACTTCCCATTTTGACGATTTTATACTATTTAGTATGTTCACGATAGCAGACATCAACAAAATCAACTCTGCGGACTTCAACACCAAGCTCACATTAGGCTCGTTTACCCTC
>JAGGZZ010000097.1 GCA_021161765.1 Candidatus Methanophagales archaeon
ATCACTTCGTGCTTATAGGGGTCGAACTTCTCGCCAACTGCTTCTATTTGCTTCAACCCTTCTTTACCGAGCACCGCCATCAAATCTTTATATATCAATTCAATTCCTTCAACAAAGGACGGTTCGTTCTCATTCTGTTTAGCAGATGCAATAGCAATCTCAAGATTATCAATAAGCGGCAATAGACTCTTTATCAACTCTTCAGTTGCGCACATCTCATACATTTCTCGCTCGCGGGCAACCATCTTTTTGTAGTTCTCAAAGTCTGCCTGAAGATATTTCAGTTGCGATAAATAATCGTCTGCTAACTGGGTCTTCTCTTCCAATTCCTTCTTCAATGTCTCTATTTCAGTGCTTGTAACCTCTGCCTCTGCCTCTGCTTCTACCTCTTCAACTTCCTTTGCTGCTCCTTCCTTTTGTTCCTGTTCCTGCTTCTGAACTTCGGTCAAACTCGGTTCCTCCTTTTTATTTTTTTTCCGCCTGTACCTCTCGAAGTAATTCATCCATAGATTTTAACTCCTTTTTCTTCTATTATTCGATTAAATAATGATTTTCTGGACAAGTCTACAAGATCTACAGGCTTAGATAAACTTCTCAGTAACTCACCATAAAATTTAAAAAAGATTTCAGGTCTTATTCCTTCTACTGCTAAGTCAATATCGTTAGGCTCACTATCTATATCTAACGATGACCCAAATAGATAAATGGAGGAGACCTTATATTTTTTTGCACACCGGGTAATAATCCCTTTTTCTCTTTCGTTTATCATGATCAACCACCGTATGATATTATTAGTTACATCATTTATATTTGTTAGGTTGTGTAAAAACTTATATTTGTATGAAAAATAAACCCTATGTGTTCTTTAAATCGAAAAATAAGGTAAAAAAATCGCCGAATTTTGGGTTTTCACACAGTCTAACGTCTTGCAGATATAAGAAGTTGCTGAAGGCAATTTGGACGAAGCGTAGCGAAGCCTTTTATCCGCTGTTGCGCGACCCGAAGGGCAAAATTGTAAAGCAATTTTGAGTGATGCTCGGCTTTCTTCTTCAATTACGGTTTTGGCTCTTTTTTGGTACATATATCCAATAACGTCCATATTTTTCCACTAATTCGAAATTATCTTCAATACATCGCTGCAAAATTGGGCAAGCATTTAAAAATTGGAGTTCTTCTTTGTTGTCGAATCCCCAGTCAGCATAATGGATTATCAGTTTAGTATCCTTATTGAGAAGATCATTACAAACTTTTATCTGCTTTTCATCTGAAGGTCTGGCAACAAGATCAATTAAAGAATCATAGTACGTAGGATTCTTCCTATCAGTTAAAGCATAAAATGGTGGAGCAAACCAGGGCGTGACAAAGATGTAATCCCCCTCATCTGTATTTTTATTGATAAAGCTGATGACATCATTTGCATCAATAGCTTCGGATTCATTCTGAAAGAGCAGTGTTCCATATTCTGTGCTAACTTCATAATGATAATGAGGTTTCACTGATGCAAATCCAGTGTGGGCAAGAAATAGCAGCGGGGCTGGCACTAATAATAAAAGGGTGATAACAATAAATCCATACGTGATAAATTTCCCTAAGGAGGTTTTGTTTTCTTCAGACTTCTTGATGCTTTTCTGTAAAAGAAAAATTAGCAAGAAAAATAACGGTGTAATAGAAGGAGCTAAATGGGACATATCCGATCTTCCTAACGCTTTTGGGAATGTAAACATTCCCCAGAGTAAAAAGAATAAAACAACAACTTTATCGCTCTTCTTCAATTTTTTACTACCTAAATACCAGATTGATATACCTACAAGAAGGAAGGGTAAGAGATGAGAGAGTGTAACATTGATAAAATTAGCTAAATGATAAAAAATCTTCACCACATAAAAATACCCCCCCAGTTTCCCACACCCCTTTTAAATCTGTAAGAATTAGTCCTAAATACGATATCGAATTAGTGAAGTAGGGTCTATTCATTGAAGTTCCATGTGACAGGCTTTCTATCGCAATTTCTTTTACCATAGGTTGCCAGATTTCGATTAGAGCAAGAGAGGTAATACCTACCACAAGGAGAACTCTACTGCAAAAAACTGCCATCGATTTAATACTGTGACTAAATTGTTTCCCATCAAATTTTGAGTGAATGAAGATTATCAAAAAAGACCAACAAAAGCAGTAATAACAACAGAAAAAATGAGTAGAATATTGATGTTTAATCCAAATATCTTGTATATTAAAGCGGGAAGAAATACCTCGCCGGGAGAGAATAAGAGCCAAAAATCTCTATAGGGTAAATCCCCATTTATAACCCTGAGTGGATTGTTAAGATATTCTGCCATATCTCCTCCCGCGGTTGTGTGGTTGTAAGTAGCGAGAGGAAGGAGTAAAAATATCAAAAAAAGTGTCATCGCTAAAAGGAGCGGATTGATTTTGTCAATCTTTTCCTTTACAGTCACCAAAAATGATAATATAGTCTTGATCATTTGAACACCTCAAATGTCGTATGCGGATAAAAGAAGTTGCCGTAGGCGATTTTGAAAATCTTTGTTTTCCCTTTTATCCGCTGTTGTGCGACCCGAAGGGCAAAATTGCAAAGCAATTTTGAGTGATGCTCGGCTATTCTTTTCAATTACGGGGTTGGCTCTTTTCATATTCCCACATTAGGAAGACCCTAAATTTAGGTAGTAATCTTATACGCCTTAAAATTTTTATTTTGGTGAATTAGAAATATATTGAAGGAAGGCTTCCCTATTTATATTTCTTACATTTTTGCATTCATGCTATCTTATATAAATAACAATAATCTCCTGTGTAATAATTATTCAATATTTCAAATTTTTTCAGTAAAACTGCATTATCAAATGTTTTAGGATATTTTCTTTTCAGGTTCTCAATATTATATTGACC
>JAGGZZ010000044.1 GCA_021161765.1 Candidatus Methanophagales archaeon
CGCACTGTCATTCGCACCATTTAAAAAATCGTAGAGTAAGGCAAGAGCAATTATTACGATAACAAAGCCCAGCACCGTCTCCATCAATCAGATACCGCCCTTTAATCTAAATGTCTCCAGGATATTTGCCACGTCCTCACACTGGTCCATTGTATCTTCTAAGATGTCCACTATTTCTCGAAGCAGCATTCTTTCAAGAAGCTCATCAGGATTTTTCACCGGTGGGGTCATCAGTGTTCGCAGCCATTTACGGTTTATTTTATCGGCTTCGTTTTCTAATTCATTTGTTTTTACGCAGCACATTTCTAATGTTGGTTCCTCACATTTCATATCTCGTAAACAATGAACTGCCGTTCTTATTTCACGCGAAGCCTCAAGGATAATGGGAGAAAAATCGCTTACTGGCTCCGGAAGCGTCTGCCTCTGCGTGAATGTCAGCCTTACTACGGCTTTCTCGATGCCATCTATTACATTATCCAGGTTATGAGCGAAATAACGTATATCTCCCTTTTCTTCCGTAACCCTTGTGTGGTCATAAAACAGTCCCTGTATGATTTGATGAACAACTGAATCAGCTTCGCCTTCCAGCACTTCGAGTTGTGCACTGATTTGCGACAGTTTGGAATAATCGGCCCCCAATCCCACTAATAGCTCCGCTGCTTCCACCGCCTTCTCCGTAAGCTCCTCAAAGAGGTCAAAAAATTTCCGCTCGTGGGGTAAAAACGTCATTTTATGCAAAACCGAATTCAATGCCAATGCCTTCGACACTACACTTTTTTTCATCTTTCTGCTATCAGCATATAGAAATAAAAAGGGAGTATTTAAATCTTTCTAAATTTATCCATATAGAAAGGTTAATATATAGATACGGCACTGTCTAAAAATATAGTGCTTTATCACCGCGGAGAGCGCCGAGTACGCAGAGTTTTAAGACGGTTTTTATCTTTGCTCGTTGTATATAAAGTATAGCTTCCTTCTATTTAAGACACAGATTTACACTGATTTACGCGGACTTATTTGAGTTTGACATTGTTGATTTTTATCATCAGTGTTAATCTGCGTTAATCTGCGTTAATCTGTGTCAATAGTTTATTTTCTCGTTCTGATGCCTCTGCGTGCTTCGCGTACGCTGCGGTAAAACATATCTAAACGAGGTAATCCAACAATTTCCTGAATGCATTACCTCTATGCGATAGTCTGTTCTTCTCTTCGGGACTCCGTTCTGCAAACGTCTTCCCTTCGACTTCAAATATAGGGTCGTAGCCAAATCCCCCCGCTCCTCTTTCCCTCTCCGTTATTCTACCTTCGGCGGTGCCGACAAAAAGACGCGGTGCGGTATTCGCCGATTCGCAGAACGCAACGACGGTTTTAAACGTGGCTTTTCGCTCTTCTCCTCTTTTACCGGCCATCAACTTCAGTATTCCCTCATTACCTATTGTATCGAAGACAAAAGCGGAGAAGGGCCCCGGAAAGCCATTTAATGCGTGAATAAGCAGCCCGGAATCTTCTAAAAAGAAGGGCGTTTTTATCGCTCTTTTCTCACGTATATAATTCGCACTTTCTCGCGCTACGGACTCTATTTCGTCAAGCTGTAACTCGGGATAGTCATAATTGAGATGTTCTATTGTTATCTCCTTCGCTTCAGCAGCAGCCAAATCGGTTATCTCTTTTACCTTGTTCTTGTTCGTGGTGATAAAGACAATTTCCATCTTTGTTACTTGTATATATAAGGTATAACTTAATTTTTCGTTAAATCATGTTGTTCACCATGGAGACACCGAGAATCAGAGAACCTAGCAATTGGGATTTTGGTATCTATTTTCTCACTTGTGTTCTTCATTCTTTCCTCCTCCGTGTCTCTGCGTCTCTGTGGTTTTTCTTTGTCCCTCATTCAGAATTTATCGCCGTGCCGTGATGCTTCCCCTGAACGGCATTCAAAATATCATGCGGGTTACTGCCATCAATAACAAGGGTCTTTATCCCGCTTCGTTCTATTATCTTCGCTGCAACGGGGTCAATAACAATTCTTGACCCTGCTTTTAGTTCCTCTTTCGCGGTAAGCGCAACGAGTTCCTTTGCCGTGAGTTTGTCGTATTTCTTTGCTTCTGGATACCTGCGTGGGTCTGCATCGTAGACACCATCTACCGACGTCACATCTATGAACAGGTCTGCATTGACATACTCGGCGAGGATTGCCGCTACGGCATCGGTTGTATATCCAGGACTTACGCCACCCATCACGGATATTCTCGCCTCTTCTACTGCTCCCGCTCTCGCTTCTGCGACTTCATTATAAGCTGAGAACGGTTCGGGATGCGGATTGCGCAAAGCAGAGATGAGCAATTTCGCATTTACTCTTGTCAGAGCAATGCCGATATAATCGCATATTGTTTCGTTCGCACCCAACTCACGCGCTATTTTTATGCGGTCACGCGCTATTTTACCGCCACCGGTAACGATATAGAGGTTATACGATTTCGCAATCTCTTCTAAGACCTCCGCAATTTGTTTTATGCTTTCGGCATCCTCAAAGAAAATCCCGCTTAATGAAATGACTACTTTCATGTTTAATTATTCTTTAAGTGCCTTTTGTACATGAATACTTTATTTTCTGAATAATGCTCTTATGTCAGTTATATTTTTCAGGCGAAAAACAAAACAACCAAAAAGCTTTTTAATAGTAACTCCTATTCCTTGTATTTATGTCACAAAAAGAGATAC
>JAGGZZ010000002.1 GCA_021161765.1 Candidatus Methanophagales archaeon
CACTCTTTCAGAGGTTAAGATTTCACCGCGCTCCAAAAGAAAATTCCCCTTGACAGAAGATTTTTTTATAACTGCCAAAGCTGTTTCCATTGCGCGCTCGGTAGCTCTTTGCGCTTTTCTTATATAGCCTATCTCTTGTTCATCCTTTATCTCACGCTCTTTTGTTAGTATCGGTCCCTCCTCCACGGGAACTACTTCTATGCCGTTTTTCCTCAGTTCCTCAGCCGTGAATAACGGAAAATCCCGTGGCACTTCTATCGTGTTTATACGTTCTTCCAGCAGGATTTTGGTAATGAGCTCTTCTGTTTTGAGGTCACGGCCGTAATCAAGCGAAGACCGGATTTCAGTTACCGTTGACTCTTTTCTTGCTCTTTCGTATTCCATTTGCGACACGATGAGAATGTCTTTTCCTTCGTGTGGAACGCGGAGATAAATAAAAGGGTCTACGGCAAGGAAATGCGTGGCATAATACATATCCGCATTATGCATGCTCCCGCTGACCATTAGAAGGGGTTTGGGCATTAGCATGTTTGTTATTGTATATAACGTATAACTTCATCTTATTTAAGATACTGATTTTTTCTTTCGTTGGGCTAACAGGGCGGTTTTTAACGGCAAGCTCTTTTCATCTTGTCTGTGTTAATCTGTGTCTATAATTTATTTTTTGTTCCATCTCCAAACTACTTTAAAACTTTTTGTATGATTAATCCTTTCAAAATTAACAATGACCTCCATAGGACTGCTAATCCACGGACCCGAGGTAATAGACGAAGGCGAAGCGGAAGAAGCGATAGAAACGCTAAAAGAAGCGGGATTTGAAGTAGAGGCAGCTTTGGGTGGAATAACAGGTAAAACAGCGGTTATAGACGCCGGTATGCAGCACGTGGTAGATATAAGCAGGGATATGAGACCCTCAGAAGTAATGGAAGATTTTGTCGTGCGAGACGTAAATTTTATCCTGCTGGTGAACCATGCAAAGACCGAAGAGAGCGGGTTCATGCTCGGTGAAGGCATTCTGAGGCGTTTTTTTGATAGAGGTGGTAGTGCCGCAGAAGAAAATATTTCGTTTGTGCAATTAGAATACGGCAGCGGGAGCAGGATTATTATTCGATGGCTCCTGAGGCACGACGATGTGAGGGTATATAAAAGACTAACCGGGGTTTTCAGTGAGTTCGATGAGCGGCAACCGTACAAGCTCGAATCAAGATGCAAAAAAGATGCTCGTTCTAATCAGGTATATCGCGAGATAAAGGGCGTGCATCCCGGGGAGAAAATTGTTGTGGATGGCGTTGTTATCGGAACGGTCTCCTCCTTGCATGAAACCAAAGATAATAGCGTTACGCTGGTAGCGAAAGAAGGAAAACTGGTAGATATTGTTGGCGGCAGGTTAATAAAACATAACCTTGAGAAGTTGCCTCCGTTGGAGTTGGAAAAAGTGTTAGTAAAGACCGCGAGTGTTATCAGGCGGACGAACCCGAAAAGGATAGTAGAAGGAGCAGAGATAGAAATAGGAACGGATGAACGTAAATCGCAGGGAAAAGGGAGGGAAAAGAAAAAGAAGCGGGCATGTCTTTTTTATAGCGTTGACAATCTTTTCCCGAAACTCAAGGATGCCGGTGCTGACGTTGTGGTTGCGGTAACCATCGGGGACGATACAACAAGCATTGCCGGCGACATACTGAGGCGGTTTGGCATTCGCATGATAGGCATTACTGACGGCGATGCGGATGGATTGATAGCGGGAATAGGACAAGGAGCTGCACTGGAACAATACGGTAGGTTCCTGCCTCCCGATTCGTTGATCATACGATTGAAGCCCGAACGGGACGACATTATAGGGGAAAAGGTAAAGGAAGAGATTTTCGGGGGTGCCGAAGAAATCGAACTGGACGGTGACATTGAGCAGCAAATTAAGGCGTTGAAACACCGCATACTTCACCTGGCTGAGCAGGATATTATTGGGGAGTTGAGTTCTCCGCCTATCACCACAACCATATAATTATCGGCAGGAGTAACACGCCCATTATAATTTTAGGGATATTATACTTTTTATATTAAAACGTCTCTTCCCAAAGCTTATTTTATATCCCCTTCGCTTTTCACCTTTATCGCTCTTTTAGGGGGAGGGAAAATGTAAGAAATCAAAAAATTGTTGCCATTTATGAAATTCCTTGAAAAGGAAGCAGGATTTAGATTCGATATTGAAAAATTTGAACACTGACTAAGAGTACAAAAGTATGTGTTCATCTCTAAGTTCTTTGGATTCAATCATGGCTATCCCCATAGTCTATATGTTAGGGGACCTTATTCCTCAACACTTGCCGATGACTATTACAAATTAGACAGTATTTAAGTTGAGACACGGATTTACACGGATTTATTTTAGTGCTGATTCTTACTATCTGCGTTAATCTGTGTCCCTAATTTATTTTCTATTTTCTATCGGACTTTACTCCCTGCGGGCACTTTCGTATCGGGATGCAATAAAATCGGTTTCCCGTTGACATCCACGGCTAAAATCATTCCCTGGCTTTCCACGCCCATGAGCTTCGCAGGCTTCAGATTAACCAGAACGGGAACGAGTTCGCCAATCAAATTCTCAGGACGGTATTCTTCTGCAATCCCCGCGACCACCTGTCGCTGCTCATCCCCAATGTCTACTTCGAGCCGGATTAATTTCTTGCTTCCCTCGATTCTTTCTGCATTCGCTATCCTTCCAATCCGCAGGTCGAGTCTTGCAAACTCGTTTATGTCTATTATCTCTTTATTTCCCATTTCTCTCCCCTCACTCGCATAATTATAGTCATTCCAGCAATAAATTGCAAACCACGAGATTTCACAAGATTAACACAACACTTTTTCTTTTTCATAAAAAGAAAACCTGTGCTAAAAGAAAAAACAAAAAAAGTTTTCTTTGGTAAATTAATAAATAATCTCGTGAAAATCTGTGTAATCTTGTGGTTAATAATTTTTAGAATGGCTATATTCTTACTTTTTC
>JAGGZZ010000263.1 GCA_021161765.1 Candidatus Methanophagales archaeon
ATTTGACTGTGCTTTAAGTGATTCCAAAAAAGCAGTCCTTGAAACCTACAACAAATATAAAGGTCAGTTTGAAAATATGGAACCTGTTCTTCTAAGTGCTGCAAAGGATAAAAAGGGGAATCCATTAGGGTTTTATAATTATTCAGAATACGATTTTAAGGCACTGCTTGAAGACCCGGAACATATTGAGCAGAATTTAATGCACTATCTTGATTGTTTTAGCAGCAATGTTCAGGATATTTTTGAGAATTTTCATATCAAAACCCATATTACCCGGTTGGCCAAGGCGGATCTGTTGTTCCTTTTGATTAAGAAGTTCTCTGAATTAAAGGTTGATCTGCATCCCGATGTGGTTTCCAATCACGAGATGGGGACTATTTTCGAGGAATTAATCAGGAAGTTTGCAGAGCAGTCAAATGAGGAAGCAGGAGAGCACTTTACACCCAGAGATGTTGTTGGATTGATGACGAAATTGATGTTTGTCGAGAACGGTGAAAATCTGAAGAAGAAGGATATTATCAAAACCGTGTATGACCCTGCTTGTGGCACAGGAGGCATGCTCACGAGCTGTAAGGATTTTGTCACGAGCATGAATAAAGATGTTGATGTTGCTCTGTTTGGTCAGGAGGTAAATGAAGAGATATATGCTATATGTAAGGCAGATATGTTGATGAAGGGAGAAGAGGATAAGAATATCAGAGGTCCTTTCAGCACACTTTCTAAAGACCAGTTCCCCGATAATAGATTTGATTTTATCATCTCTAATCCTCCTTATGGCAGGAAATGGGAACAGGATGAAGATGCTGTTAAGAAAGAGGCTGAAAAAGGTTTTGAATGGAGATTTGGGGCAGGACTGCCTCGTATCAATGATGGACAACTCTTGTTTTTACAGCATATGATTTCCAAAATGAAAGTCAAAGAAAAATCAAGAATTGCTGTTATTACAAACGGTTCTCCATTGTTTACAGGAGATGTCGGACAGGGAGAAAGTGATATAAGAAAATGGATGATTGAAAACGATTATGTTGAAGCTATAGTTGCTCTGCCAGATCAGTTGTTCTTCAATACAGGCATTTATACGTATATCTGGGTCTTAACAAACGAGAAACCTGTTGAGAGAGTCGAAAAGATTCAGTTGATTAATGCCACTTCTTTCTTTAAAAAGATGCGGAAGAGTTTAGGGAACAAGAGAAATTACCTTGCTGATGACGACATTGATAAAATTGTCAGCCTGTATGATAGATTTGAAGAGAACGAATATTCAAGGATTTTTGATAATGAAGAGTTTGGATATACCAAAGTAATTGTTGAGCGCCCATTGAAGTTGAATTATCAGGTTACTGAAGAACGGCTGGAGAATCTGTATTCTGTTAAGGCATTTGCAAAACTGGCAGAGAGCAAGAAAAAAGACTCTGAATTAAGGTTAAAAGAAGAGGAAGAAAGGAAGAAGAAACAGAAACAGATAATCAGTGCTTTAAGAACTATTGGAGATAAATTATACAAAAATTGGGATGAGTTTGAGAAGAAGGTAAAAGAAGCATTAAAAGAGTTTGATTTATCACAGAATTTTATTAAGAACATTATTCTTGCTCTGTCCGAGCATGATGACACTACCGATTATGTGCTGGATAAAAAGGGCAATAAAATGCCCGACCCTAAATTGAAGGATTCTGAGAAAGTTCCATTAAAGCAGGATATTGAGGAGTATTTTGAAAGAGAGGTTAAGCCCTATTATCCTGATGCGTGGATGGACAGGAAAAAGGATAAAACTGGCTATGAGATTAACTTTACAAAATATTTTTATGAATACAGGCCCCCAAGACCTCTGGAAGAGATTGAAAAAGATATCAAAGAGGTTACTGGTGAGATTCAGGAGTTATTGAAGGGAGAGCTTTAAAATGGAGGATAAGGATTTTGAACTTATTCTGAAAACTGGTGAAAGCTACTTTGTGGAATTTAAAGAAGGCGTTGATAAAGGTCTTGTAAAAGAAATCGTTGCCTTTTCCAATTCTCAGGGTGGTAGAATTTTTATTGGAGTGACTGACAGCGGGGAAATAAAAGGAATAAAAGTTACCAATAAGCTTAAATCTCAAATATTTGATGCTGCAAGAAATTGTGATCCATCTATCGATATCAAACTATCTACATACAAAAACAAGGTATTAGTTGTTGAAGTGCCAGAAGGCGACAAAAAGCCTTATTCGTGTTCACAAGGTTTCTTTATAAGAAATGGCCCAAATTCACAGAAACTTTCAAGGGATGAGATTCTTTCTTTTGCTTATACAGAGGGCAGATTAACATTTGATGAGCAGATAAATGAGGATTTCATCTATCCAGATGATTTTGACAGACAGAAATTTAGTGATTATCTGAAAGAAGCAAGATTAACAGACATTAATGATGATGAATCTTTACTTATTATTCTTGGTGTTGCTAAGAAGGTAAAAAGCAAAATTTTGCTGAATAATGCGGGTGTATTATTTTTTGCCAAAGACCCTGCGAAATTCTTTATGTCCTCAAAGGTTGTTTGCGCAGAATATCAAACCAATGATAAGGCAAATATTTTAGATAGAAAAATATACGATGAAGGAATTTTAGAAAACATAAAGCAGGCAATCAACTTTGTAAAAAGAAGGATAAAGATAGAGTTTGAAATAAAAACGGCAAGAAGGAAAGAAATACCTCAGTATCCTGAAGAAGCATATAGAGAGGTAATAGTAAATGCAATAATGCACAGAGATTATTTTGATAAATCTTCTGATGTTATGGTAGAGGTGTACAGGAACAAAATAGTTGTTTTTAATCCCGGTGGACTTGTTAAGTGGTTAAAGCCCGAAGAATTTGGCACAATCAGTAAAACAAGAAACCCTATTATTGCATCACTTTTAGCGAGAACCATTTTTGTTGAAAAGATGGGGACAGGAATTAACAGGATAAGGAAGGCAATGAAATCATCAAATTTGCCGGCTCCTGAATTCAAATTCTATGAACATTCTTTCTATACGACTCTATTTGATAAAACAATGATTAAAGGTGCTGTAGCTGAACCACAGAAAACTGTGGAAAAAACTGGTCAAAAAATCCGGAATTTATCAAGAAAGGAGTTACTAACTCTGCTGGAAAATAAGGTTGGTAGTAGGTTGGTAGAAAAGGTTGGTAGTAAGTTGGTAGAAAACCAGCTAAAAATCATTCTTTTGATTTTAGAAGATGAAAAAATTACTAAAAATAAAATGTCTGAAATATTAAATATTAGTGATACTGCTGTTGATAAAAATATTTTGAAATTAAAAAATTTAGGTATAATTAAAAGAGTAGGTCCTGCTAAGGGCGGACATTGGGAAGTGAAAGAACAAGTTATTATGGGTTGAGGCAAATAAGTAAAGGAAGGAACAATAAAAATGTCAAATAACGGTGCGCATCTGGGCTTTGAACAAAAACTCTGGAAAGCAGCAGACAAATTAAGAAGCAATATGGATGCCGCCGAATACAAACACGTTGTATTGGGTTCGATTTTTTTAAAGTACATCTCGGATTCTTTTGAGGAGCGCCACGAGCAGTTACAAGAACTGGTAAGCGAGGGTGCTGACCCAGAAGACCGTGATGAATACCGCATGGAAAACGTATTCTGGGTTCCAGAAAAAGCAAGGTGGAGTTATCTGCAAAAGAACGCTAAGCAGCCAGAAATAGGGAAAATAATTGATGACGCAATGGAATTGATTGAGAAGGAAAATCCTTCATTAAAAGGTGTGCTGCCAAAAGATTATGCCCGTCCTACTTTAGATAAAAGAAGGTTAGGCGAATTAATTGACCTTATCGGGACAATTGGCCTGGGGGATTATGAAAGCAAATCAAAAGACATTCTCGGCAGGGTGTATGAATATTTTTTAGGTGAGTTTGCCAGTGCAGAAGGAAAGAAAGGCGGACAGTTCTACACGCCAAAGAGTATTGTTAAGCTTCTTGTAGAGATGATTGAGCCATACAAAGGCAGGGTTTACGACCCTTGTTGTGGTTCAAGCGGAATGTTTGTTCAGAGTGAGGAATTTATACGTGCGCATAACGGACGGATTGACGACATTCATATTTTTGGGCAGGAGTCTAACCCTACAACATGGAAGCTCAGCAAGATGAATCTGGCTATTCGTGGGATTGACGGGAATATTCAACTTGGGGATAGTTTCCATAATGATTTACATAAAGACCTGAAAGCTGATTTTATACTTGCTAATCCGCCATTTAACATGAGCGATTGGGGCGGAGAGCATCTAAGGGATGATGCAAGGTGGAAATATGGCGTGCCGCCGGTAGGCAATGCTAACTTTGCCTGGGTGCAGCATAAGATACATCATTTAGCACCGCACGGAATAGCGGGTTTTGTTCTGTCAAATGGCTCAATGAGTTCTAACACTTCAAACGAAGGAGAAATCAGGAAAAATATTGTTGAAGCGGATTTGGTTGATTGCATGATTGCTCTGCCTTCCCAACTATTTTACAACACTCAAATTCCTGCATGCCTCTGGTTTATTTCCAGAGACAAGACAAACAACAAATTCAGAGATAGAAGCGGAGAAATCCTGTTTATTGATGCTCGCAATATGGGTGAAATGATTGACAGAAGACACAGGGAATTAACTGATGAAGAGATTAAGAAGATTTCAGGCACGTATCATGCTTGGCGAGGCGAAGGCGGAAAGTATGAAGATGTTCCTGGATTTTGCAAGTCCGCAACTCTGGAAGAAGTAAGAAAACATGAACACATCCTGACTCCGGGAAGGTATGTTGGTTTTCCCGAAGAGGAAGATGATGGAATTCCTTTTGAAGAAAAGATGAAAGAATTAACCGTTCAACTTAAAGAGCAAATGGAAGAAGGTAAGAAGCTTGATGAAGAGATAAAGAAGAATCTGGAGGGTATTGGATATGGCGTTTGAAATATGAACAAAGAAGATTTAATAAAAAAAACTTGAGGATATTGAATGGGAAGATTTTGAAGTCAAAGAAGCTAAATCGGAGATTCCAAAAAACAGTTGGGAAACGGTTAGTGCTTTTTCTAATACTGCTGGTGGGTGGATTATTTTTGGCGTTAAAAAGGCAGGGAAAAAATATTATATCTTGGGCGTAACAAATCCTGAAAAAATAGCAGAAGACTTTACTACTGTCTTAAGAAACGGCAACAAATTTAATAAGAGAATAGATGTTACCAGTAAAAAATATGATTTTGATTCAAAAAAAGTACTTGCCTTTTACATACCAAAAAAATCTTCAGGAGACAAACCTGTTTATTTTAATTCGATAAAAAACACATTTATACGAACTGCGAGTGGAGACCAAAGAGCAACACAGGAAGAAACTGACACTTTTTTTAGAACTGCTTCTTTTGAAGAGAAGGATAAGGAATTAACAAAATATACGATAAACGACCTGGATGAAGAAACAATTATAAAGTATCGTTCTTATTTTGCACAAATGAATCCGGGGCACAGATATAATGCGTTAGGTAATAAAGAGTTTCTTCAGAAATTAAGTGTAATTATTGATGATCGTGTAACTCATGGTGGATTATTGGTATTTGGCAATGAAGATTCATTAATAAGAGAAATACCCCACCACAAAATCGAATATTTAGAAATAGCCGGGATTTCTTATGAAGACGCACCAACAAGGTACAGTGTAAGGCTGACAAGCGAAACTAATCTTTTTACCGCGTTTTTTGATATCTACGAGCGATTGAGCAAGAAAATAGATGTCCCTTTCAGGTTAAAAGCAGGGTTCCGGGATGATGATCCGCCTCATTTACAGGCAATAAGGGAGGCACTGGTAAATCTTGTGATGCATACCGATTATTTTAGTCAGGCAAATCCAAGAATCCGTGTATTTTCCAATAGGTTTGAATTCTTTAACCCCGGAGCATTGCCTAAAGACATAGAGTTCATATTAAAGGAGGATTTTTCACTACCGAGAAATCCCATTATTGCCAAGATATTTAGATTTGTAAAACTGGCAGAAAATATTGGTAGTGGTTTTCATAAAATGATAAACGGCTGGAACTCGCACTACCATCTAAAGCCTTTAATAGAGGGTGATTTTGACTTTTACAAAATTACGTTTCCTACTACCACTACCCAGAAAACTACCCAGAAAACTACCCAGAAAAAATTATACGATAGAGAAAAAGAGATATTAGGAATAATTGAAAACAATCCTTACTTAAACATGGAAGAAATTGCGAGAGTTATAGGATTGTCCAGAGTCGGAGTAAAGTATCATATAGATAAGTTAAAAGTAAAAGGCAAAATTAAAAGGGAGGGGAGCAAGAAAAAAGGGAAATGGGTAATGCAAAAATGATTGAAATAAACTATCCTTTAAACTATCCTTTAAACTATCCTTTAAACTATCCTTTAAACCATGAAACAAGAAACTAAATTCAAGGACACTGAAATAGGGGGGATTCCTGAGGAATGGGAAATACTCCGTATTGGGGACGTTGCTGATGTTATAGGTGGCGGGACACCATCTACCAAAGATAAGGATAATTTTGGTGGTGATATCTCTTGGATCACTCCAAAAGATTTGTCTAATTATAAGTATCGTTACATAAAAAAAGGCACCAGAAATATTACTGAAAAAGGTCTAAAGAACAGTAGTGCAAAGTTGCTTCCTAAAGGAACTGTTCTCTTAACAACTAGAGCGCCAATAGGATATGTTGTTATTGCTGAAAATGAGGTTACAACAAACCAAGGGTTTAGAAGTCTTATTCCAAACAAAAAAACAACTTCTGAATTTTTATATTATCAACTTAAACTTAACACAGAAAGACTAAAATCAAATGCATCTGGGACAACATTTGGAGAACTGGCTGGGAGTAGACTAAAAGCAATTAAATTTACATTTCCCTCTCTTCAAGAACAAACATCCATCGCAAAAATCCTCTCTGACCTTGACTTAAAAATAGAGCTTCTCCAAAAACAGAACAAAACCCTCGAAGCCATAGGCCAGGCAATATTCAAACATTGGTTTGTTGATTTTGAGTTTCCAGATGAGGAAGGCAAACCTTACAAATCATCTGGCGGAGAGATGGTTTTTTATGAGGAATTAGGAAAAGAGATTCCGAAGGGGTGGGAAGTTTCTAAAATAGGAACAAAACTCAAAGTCATTTTGGGTGGAACACCCGATAGGACAAAAAAAGAATATTGGAATGGAGATGTTAATTGGATAAATTCTGGTAAAGTAAACGAGTTTAGAATAACTGAAC
>JAGGZZ010000101.1 GCA_021161765.1 Candidatus Methanophagales archaeon
ATATTTTATAACAGAGCACGAGAACCTGGTAATAGATGCCGATTTTGGCGTTATACGTAATCCCGAGGAGATGAGTGCTGCTCTCTCTTCTGTTGTCGGCTCCGTAGAACACGGGATATTCACGAATGCTACAGAGGTGCATGTGGGGAGTGAAAAGGCAGTCAACGTATTGAAAAGAAAAAGGGTATAGCTTTATATGCTCGTAATAGAACAATCCACATAAAGAAAAATGATCGTGTTAGTAAGTCCGAAGGATGTGGAGGAAGCGAAGGCAGTGATTCGTGGAAATGCGGATATCGTGGACGTGAAGAATCCGAAAGAGGGTTCGCTGGGTGCTAATTTCCCGTGGGTTATAGGGTCAATAAAGGAGCTGGTGGAACAAGAGGGAGGAGAAGGGATGAAGCTAAGCGCCGCGATAGGGGATTTCGACTACAAGCCCGGGACTGGCTCTTTAGCTGCGTTAGGTGCTGCCGCTGCGGGTGCAGAATACATAAAAGTCGGATTGCTAAAGATAAAAACGAAGGAAGAGGCAATAGATTTGCTTAGCGGGATTGTTAAAGCGGTGAAGGACTTTGACCCGACTAAGAAGGTCGTTTCTGCTTTTTATTCCGACTACAAGCGAATAAATTCGATTTCGCCTCTTGAAATATCTGCAATAGGGGAAGCCGTGGATATAGACGTGGCAATGGTGGACACGGGAATAAAGGACGGGAAGACGACACTGGAGTTTATGACGGAAGAGGAGCTTAAAACGTTCGTTTCCGAATCGAAAGCGCTTGGGCTGATGACTGCGCTTGCAGGGGCGCTCAAATTTGAGGATATTCCCGCGGTAAAGCGAATAAACCCGGACATAATAGGCGTTAGGGGGATGGTGTGCGGTGGTAACCGGGAAGACGGGGTGAAGGAGGAATTAGTGAGGGATTTGAGAGCGCAGTTTGCATAGTTTTTTATCGGTAGAGGATATATGGAAAAGGGTGTGTGCTTGATAAGATGTGAAAAATCCTGAACTATTTAAGACACAGATTACACGGATTTACACGGATTTTTTCTTTTGGTGGGTTGGGTGATATATTTTTAACGACATTGCTCGTTTCATCTTGTCTGTGTTAATCTGCGTTAATCTGTGTCTACAATTTATTTTACCACCTCGCTTTTTTATACCCTGAAGATTAAGTATTATATTAGTGTCGAAATGAGCAAACGAGGCATCCAATACTTCACGCTTTCGGAAATAGAACCCCGCATCTGGTTCATGCTTACCGGCTGCAACTTCCGGTGTAGGGGTTGTTTCAGGCCTGCACGTGATGATGGCGTAGGGGCTTTACTCAGTGCAGAGGAGACGTTGGAAAAAGCAGAACAGGCATGCCTTAAACATTATGGGATGCTTCCCGCCAAGGCAATGATTACCGGCGGAGAACCCACCCTTGACAAGGACTATCTCCTGACGCTCGTGAAAGGGTTGAAAGGAAAAGGATTTGAAGAAATTGTTTTGATGAGCAATGGTTATGAGATAGGGCGTGAAGGAAACGGTAATTATGCGGGTGAGTTGAAGGATGCGGGCGTAACCGAAGCCCATATAGACATCAAAGCTTTTTCCGAAGATATCCATAGATGGTACACCGGGAAATCGAACAAACCGGTATTAAAAGCGGTGGCAGCGTTAAACGACACCGGGATAGAACTGTTAATCCAAACGGTTTACATGCCGGGTATTGTGGACGAGAAGGAGATAGAGCAAATAGCTATTTTTCTCTCCTCGTTGAATCGCGACATAAAATACCGGATTAACCCGTTTGCACCAACTTTTGCATTTGAGCAGGTTACGAGACGTCCTACCATCGAAGAGATGGAATATGCGTACGAACTCGCTTCCAAGCACCTTTCCAATGCTATAATAAGCAGGAGCTGTTATCGCGAGTATCCCACACCACCTGCACAAGAAACCTGGATTACCGTTTATCCGGATGCTAAGCTCACCAGCAAGCGAAGAACGATAGAAGACCAGAAAGAAGACCGAATTTCATGGTTCGCTCATTCAAAATCGAAACCAAGAGCGGAGATAGTCCATGAGCTGGCGCTGGAACGAGAACGTGATGATGCTGACTATCGTGAGCGGCTGGAAAAAGTAACGAGACGGTTTTCTCATTCTACTTCAAATCAGAGCACAAGCAGCAATAAAGATAGAGACAACAAAAATAAATTGTAGACACGGATTAACGCAGATTAACACGGATAGATAATAAAAATACAAATTTCTTTGGTAAAGCTTTCTTTTCTAAAGAAAGGTTTATGGAAATAAGAACAATCCTCGTGGAACCAAAGAACGAAGAGAACATAGGGGCTGTGGCAAGAGTATTAAAAAATTTTGGGTGTTCGGCGTTATATCTGGTAAATCCTGCGGATATAGGCGATAAAGCGGTTTCTGTCGCCTCTCACGCTTACGACGTGCTAAGAACAAGTGAGATTGTAGGTTCGATAGAGGAAGCGATAGAGAACTCGGTAATTGTTGTGGGTACTACCTCCAAGTACGGTATTTCCGTCAACAGACATCTCAGAATACCTTTTTTCTCGCCACAGCAATTAAAAGAAAAAGTTAAACGAATAGGAGAGGATAAAGGTAAGGATAATTCAAGCAAAGTCGTATCCATCCTGTTTGGCAGAGAGGATACAGGACTGAAGAACGAAGAACTCATGCTTTGCGATATCGTTGTATGCATTCCTACGAGTCTCGAATATCCTGTGATGAACCTCTCGCATGCCGTTGCGGTCGTTCTGTACGAATTAAGCGGAATGGATACGGGAATGACTTCGGCTTCCAGAGCGATAAGATTAGCAAGTGTAGAGGACAAAGAGCGGTTGTTCATGCATGTGGAAACGTTTTTGGATGAGATAGGCTATAAGGAACACAAAAAGGAGAAGACATTGCTTATGCTTAGAAGGATTCTCGGTAGAGCAGAGCTTACCGGTAGAGAGGTGCAAACGCTACACGGTATAATAAGGAAGGCGGAATGGAAAATTGGAAAACGCTCAAATTTAACTGAAAGAGATGTCGAGGCATTTGTCGAGCTCAAGAAAATAAATCGTTGACACAGATTAACGCAGAGAACGCTGAGTTCGCAGAGAAAGTTTCATGTGCAGATTGTTACCTTGAAAAAAAGAAGAGCGGAAAAGGATTATCTAAGGAATGCGATAGAAGAAGTAGTGGAATATTGGCATAAAAGGAAATAAAGTCAAAAGGGATTTTTATTTTTTGATGGCGAAATTGGAGAGAGAGTTCGCACTAAGGCATCTCGACAAGTGGGAGAGGGAAGCAGAAGAAACGAAATGCGAAAGAGGAAAATTTTGGGAGGCATTGACATTCGCAGTCATATTCGCAATGCTTGCCTTCCTAAGTGTTGGATGTACATCTGCAACAACGCATTACGTTAACCCCGGTGAATCAACTCAAGCAGCAGTGAATGCGGCTGACCCTGACGATACCATCACCGTTAGGGATGGCATCTACACCGAAAATGTGGATGTGAACGTAGATAATTTAACAATTCAATCTGAAAATGGTACAACTAAAACAATAATTAAGGCAAAAGATCCAAAACATCCTGTGTTTTATGTAGGTGGAAGTTATGTTAATATAATCGGTTTCACTGTAACCGGTACAACTTATTATATCACTCACGGTGGAATTCATATTAGATATGATGCCAAATATAAAGCAGATCACTGTAATATTTACAATAACAACTGCTCTAATAACCAAAATGGCATCTTCGTCTATTCAAGCAATAATATTTTATTTAACAATAACTGCTCAAAAAACAGCTATTCCGGGATATATGTTTGGGGCACGAACACTATATACAACAACAATTGCTCAAACAACTTTTTTGGCATCTTAGTCGATGATTCAATTAATAACTCCTTTTACTTAAATAACTTCAAAAATGACATTATTTCCCGTAATTCAAATAATGTCTGGAATTCAACAGCAAAATAACCTACACCTACAAAGGCAAGACGTACACCAATTACTTAGGCAACTACTTGAGCGATTATAAAGGGAGCGATGACAACAACAATGGAATTGGTGATAGCCCTTATAGCATAAAAACAGGCTCATATCCACAAATAATACACGAGCCACGCAAGAACGTAACAGGAGGAACAATTACCTGCGATCAATTCATTGACGCAAATGGAAAAATATACACAGATTGGATACCGGCTATCAAGTTCTTTTGCTAAAGCTTTTCTTTTTAAGAAAAGGTTTGATTAAATCAAAAGAAAGAGAAGATGAACGAGGATATTAAAAAGAGGCTAATGGAAAAAGTTGAGACCGTGGTTGAGCGAGTTGAGTTCATCGAAGAGCATCTATCGGAGGAGATATTGAGAGATAGGATATTGCGAAAAGCGATATATAAAGAATTTCAAGAAGCTGTGGAAGCTGCGTCAGACGTATGTGCAATGCTTAGAAGAGGACTGAATTCATCGGCAAAAGATGACTACAGCAATATTGATTTTAGAATGGATAGGAAAATGAAAGAGCAGCTCTTAGAGGTGTTACGGGATGTGATGCCATACGTTAAAGGGGTATTGGTTTATGGTTCATTTATTAAGGGATATGCGGATGTGAAATCGGATATTGATATATGTGTGATAGAAAAGGAAGGTATTGAGTCAAAAGATTTATACGGGAAGATTTTAGGGGTCTCGGCAAATGAAAGATACGATATTGTGGTATTCAATAAGATACCATGGTATCTGAGGGGAGAGATACTGGAAAATAACGAGGTTATCTATGCAGAGGATGAGGATTACCTGGATTTTTGGTTATATAAGCAATCGAAGATTTGGAACGGGATGAAAAGGAGGCAAAAATCAGTATCTGCGGAGGATTTAATCGGTAGAGTGAAAGAAGAGGGATTAAAAGTGTCGCGCAAAAGTAAGGGGCTAAGTTAGAAGATGAAGTGGCTGAAGTCATCAAACGGCGCAGTCGATTTTTATAGTGAAATTGCTATATCCTTGAATTTCACCGCAGAGCACACTGAGAACGTAAAGGCACCAGAAAAAATAAATTATGGACACAGATTAACGCAGATTAACACAGATGGGGGGTTATACTTTATATACCGCCAGAAAAATCAAACAATGATTGAAACATTCTTAAAACTCTGCGTACTCTGCGCTCTCCGCGGTGATAAATTACTATATTAACTGACTTGCCACTCCCGTCTCCTTAGACTTGAAGCTCATTTCTCAGGTCATCTCTTCCAGCACTTCCTTCGCCCTGTCAATTCTCACCTTCTTCTCGCGCACCAGTATTTCCACAACGCGGTCTATCTGCTCTCCTTTTGCACCTGCCGCTATTGCAACGTTCCGTGCATGCAGCGACATGTGCCCTCGCTGGATACCTTCGGTTGCCAGTGCGCGCAGCGCAGCGAAATTCTGTGCAAGACCCACGGCAGCGATAATTTCGGCAAGCTCGTTTGCCGTTTTCACGCCAAGTATCTTGAGATTTGTTTTCGCGGTAGGATGAACTGACGTTGCACCACCAACGATACCGACTGCAATTGGCAGTTCAATCGTTCCCACCAGGTCACGGTCGCGGTTCTTTTCCCATCTCGTTAATGGCTGGCATTTCCCGGTGATGCTTGCATACGTATGTGCACCCGCCTCAATCGCCCTGAAATCGTTCCCCGTAGCGATTACAACTGCATCTATACCGTTCATTATACCTTTGTTATGCGTTGCGCATCGGTACGGGTCGGATTTTGCAAATAAGTATGCACTGATGACACGAGCCACAACTTCCTCGCTGCCTATTGCATCCTTAGCGAAAACCGCCCTTGCACGCGCTAACCGATACGTTGCAAGATTAGAGATAATTCGCAAATTCGCTTTTCCGCCTGTGAGCTGCTCAATAAATGGTGCAACCGCTTCAGCCATCGTGTTTACCGCATTCGCACCCATTACGTCCTTAACGTTGACAAGTAAGTGGACAATCACCATCGAACCTTCGGCGGTGTCAATGACGTTTACCTCGATGTCTTTTGCACCGCCGCCAAGGTTCACAAGCACGGGGTCTTTTTCGTTTGCGAGTGCTAAAATTCTGCGCTTAGTTTCAAGAATGGCGAATTTCGCAGCGAACGGGTCGGAAACACCGGTTAATTGGATTTGCCCGATCATTATGGGTTCCGTGGAACTGGTCAGGAACCCGCCTTTAGCCCTTGCCATCTTCGCCGCATTGCTTGCCGCTGCGACAACAGAAGGCTCTTCTATCGCCATTGGTATCAGGTAATCA
>JAGGZZ010000219.1 GCA_021161765.1 Candidatus Methanophagales archaeon
AGCCTTTCTCGTGTAGTTCTTTTGCCTTCTTACGCTTAAATATTAACAACTTTTTGTTCATTTCAGACACTCCTCTCACATGCAAGAGTGTCCCACTTCTATATCAAACTCAACCATTTATGCACCTCTTAGTTATAGCTTTATTATAATGATATATAAACATAAGCGAAGCGATAATTAGTTATCTGGTGTGCGGGTTTTAGTAAAGGGCTTAATTTTGAATTTATAATTTTGATCATTGTTCGTTATTTCTCCTGTATCCTCTCCCACATCCTCCAATATCTCTATCGTCTATCGTTGTATCTATGAAAAAATATTTATATACTAGTCAATAATAAATAAATATTATGAGAGTCGAAATTAATGAGTATATTGTTGCGGACAGTGAAATCTGTCATGGAAAACCCACTTTCAAAGGGACCAGGATTATGGTCTGGCAGGTATTGGAGATGCTGGAAGGTGGAATCTCCATCAAAGAGATTATTGAGGATTTCCCTTCTTTGACGCCCGAGCATATTAAGGCTGCTCTGCACTACGCTGCTAATCTAACTAGAGGAAGAGATAATGTCACTATTAACATCCCGCTTCCAGCTTAAGTTTCTACTGGATGAGAATGTCAAGAGAAGATTAGAGAGATTTCTTACTTCAAAAGGATTTAATGTGACGAGGAGTCCAGAAGGAATTTCAAACGGTGAATTAGCATCACTTTCAAAATCAGAAAAGCGAGTGCTGGTTACAAATGATTCTGATTTTACAGATCCCGTTTTGTTTCCTAAAGAGAAGGTGTTTTCAGTTATATGGTTGAGAATCCCCCAGAACGAGCCAGAATCTTTATTGAAATCATTTTCAAGACTGCTTAAGGAGAAAGGGGCACCAGAAGACTTTGAAGGAAAACTAATTGTCTTGAAAAAGGAAGTATTTGAGGCATATCCTTTGTTATCAACAGCCCCATAAAACAGTTTATTTCTGATTTAAAGCGTTTTTCACTGACATACCACCCCCCCCGTGCATCGCTTTATCCCCTTCTTTATCGCCTTTTTTCATCTGAGTTTTCCCTCCCTCAAGATAGAAAGGAGAGGGTTGGACATATATAAAACTTTCGGTTATTTGTTTTTTCACAATTTCCAAACTCCAACTATCACCGCGGAGAGCGCCGAGACCGCTGAGTTTTAAGACTGTTTCAATCTTTGCTTAGGTTTTCTGCTGCCTCTGCATTCTCTGTGTGCTCTGCGGTGAATTTTAAGGATATAGCAATTTCACTAGAAAATTTGACCGTGCCTTTCCACAGGAAGCTAACCTAAAAACATATAAATAACAAACGTCAATGGTAAATCTATGACCCTGAAATTCGCACCTGTTTCGGAAAGCCAGATTACGAGAGCGATAGTAGGTGAATTTGCAAAAGAATTCGAGAACTACGTGGAGACTGAGGTAATCATCGTGGGTGGAGGCCCCTCGGGATTGGTAGCCGGGAAAGAACTGGCATCTGCGGGTGTAGATGTATTGATTATAGAAAGAAGCAACTATTTAGGTGGCGGATTCTGGCTTGGCGGGTTCTTGATGAACAAGCTCACGGTCAGGTCACCAGCAGAAACGATTCTGGATGAACTCGGCGTGCCTTATAGGGAATATAACACAGTCAAAGGGTTATACGTTGCCGATGCATCGCACGCATGCTCGAAATTAATTGCCGCAACATGCGATGCCGGAGCGAAAATATTAAACATGGTGGCGCTGGATGATGTGGTTCTGCATAATGAGAAGGTGAGCGGCGTGGTGGTAAACTGGAGTGCGGTTTCGGCTCTTCCACGCGAAATAGCCTGTGTTGACCCCGTTTCACTGGAATCGAAGCTCGTGATTGATGCAACGGGTCACGATGCCTCGGTAGTAAAGAAATTAGAGGAAAGGGGGCTGCTCAAGATAAAAGGACAGGGTGCGATGTGGGTTGAACGGTCTGAGAATCTCGTGGTAGAGCATACTTCGGAATTTTATCCCGGACTGATAGTTACCGGGATGGCGGTTTCCGCGGCATACGGGCTTCCGAGAATGGGTCCTACTTTTGGCGCTATGCTGATGTCCGGGAAAAGAGCGGCGGAAGTAGCTATTGAAAAACTTAAACTATAACCACAAGATTACACAGATTTCCACGAGAAACATTATCTCAGTTTTTCTTTTAGCACAGGTTTTCTTTTTATGAAAAAGAAAAAGTGTGATGAGAGCATTAGCACTGTTATCCGGCGGCTTGGATTCGATATTGGCAACTAAGCTCATTTTAGACCAGGGCATAGAGGTTGTGGCACTGAATTTTATCCTGCCTTTCGCAACGGAAAAAAAGGATTATGCAGGTGAGGTAGCAAAGCGATTTGGAATACCGCTTGTTCGGGTGGAATCAGGTGAAGAATACCTTGACATGGTAAAAAAACCTAAGTATGGCTATGGCTCCGGAATGAACCCCTGTATAGATTGTCGTATTTATATGCTGCGAGAAGCAAAGCGGATTGCGAAAGCCATGGGTGCCAATTTCATCTTCACCGGCGATGTTCTTGGCGAAAGACCCATGAGCCAGCACAGGAAAGCATTGGAACTCGAAGAAAAAGAAGCGGGCTTAGAAAAAATGGTTTTGAGACCGCTATCCGCAAAGCTGCTCCCCGAAACAATTCCCGAACAAAAAGGTTGGGTGGACAGGAGCAAACTTTGCGCAATAAAGGGAAAGAGCAGAAAGCCTCAGATTGCGCTTGCAAATAAGTTTGGCATTCTGGATGATGAGTACCCCTCTCCTTCTGGCGGTTGTCTCTTAACCTACCGCGAATTTGCATCTAAGCTGAGGGATTTGTTCGACCATAATGAACGCGTGACGATGCGAGATGTAAGGTTACTGAAAATAGGCAGGCATTTCCGGTTCGGGTCGTCGAAAATAATAGTGGGAAGAAATGAAGCGGAAAATATGCTTTTACTGGATTTGAATAAGCCCTTACAGGGCTTGCGGGGTCGTGGGGCGGAGCCCCACCGTCCAGAGGTTTATGTTTTTGAGGTGCCCGATTATGGAAGTCCGATAACGATTTTGGAAGGTGAAAAGAGCAAAGAAGCGATTGAAGTCGCAGCAAAACTGACTGCGAGATATTCTGACGCGGGTGCCAAAGAGGAGGTATTAGTGGAATATAAACCTTCTCGTGGGGCTGAACTCCGCGAAGATCAAGAACAAAGGAAAGAGAGGATAGTTATTTCACCGCTGGACGAAAATGAAGTTGCTCGGCTGAGGATATAACTTGACAATGTCAGATTAACCGCAGAGTTCACAGAGGATAGCGGTTTGGTGGTTTTGCTAACGAGCTGAATTTTTGAAAGAAAGGTTTGTGTTAATCTGTGTCAATAATTTAGTTTTTTTATTTTCACGACCTCCGGAATTTCTCCCCATGTTGCGAGCGTGTCCTTATATATCACAAGCGCACCTTTGACGCCCTGCACGTGTTTAACCGCCCCGAATGCTTTTGAGACCGACTGGGCGTCGGTTACGGAATTGCCGAGCGCAGTGGCTGCCGCATCGGACAAAGATGCACTATTACTTATCACGGTTGCCGCATCGGCGTTTCCGAAGCTTATGGAATGCCCCACCGTTCCTGAAGACGTGCATACACCCAATAATGAAGAAGAGGGGTGCAGCTTAAGTGCAATTCTGTTCGAGAAGGGACTTTCTCCCGCATATATACCAACCAGCACTTCCCTATCGCATATTAATGCAACGTCACCGCCATTATCCACCATTGCATAAGTCGCTCCTGCATCGTGCATTGCTTCCACCGCGAACTCCGCCAACGTTCCTGCCACTGCGGACATCGGTCCAAT
>JAGGZZ010000037.1 GCA_021161765.1 Candidatus Methanophagales archaeon
ATTATTAGGTTTGGCATTGAACTACACGCCTTTCGGAATTAGGTTGACGCCTATTCTTATCGTTCTGTCAGTATTTACGATTTCACTTGCTTTAGGTGCGTATGTAAGAAGAAGTATGATTCCAGAAGGAGATAGATTTTGTGTTGATTTTGGGACTTTCTTCAAAAACATAGAGCCGTTTTAGACCACCGATATGAAGATGTAAAAAGCAACAATACAAGGTCTAAATAGCCTTTAATGTTTAAAGTATATATCCACACATTATAATTATGATATTATTTAGGCAGGTGAAGGGGTTATGGAAAGAGAGGTCTACCCGATAGATATAACAAGCCAAAAGGATAAGTTGGAGAAAATTTGCAAAAGGATGGGGATTAGCAAAGCGGAGGCAATCAGAGATTCGATAGACTTTTACCATGAATATGCCAGGGGAATAGAGGTGATAGAGTTGCGAGCTGTATCGAAAGAGCAGGCAGAAAAGGAGATTTTAGAATATATCAAGGAAAAAGGAAAAGCATGGACTGATGAAATCGCGGATGATTTGAGAATAGATATTGTGCTGGTGGACGAGATACTGAAGGGATTGGCTGAGAAAGGTGTTGTTGAATGAGAATAGAAGGAGAAAAGATATTGTGCCTATTCAGAAAAATGTCAGGCCCGCATGTGATCGCAGGAACTGGAAGGCATAGAGAGCAAAGAGCGATAATAGAGGGATTGCCCGCAGTGTGCATTGTTAGAAAGGAATGGAGATATAGAGGGAAGCGCTAAACTAAGGCTAAGGAGAAACTCAAATAATAAATTATCAAAATACATCGCGAAAAACGCTTCGCGGGGAGCCATATCGCTTACTTCATCTGTGGTTGGGTGTTAAATAATCAAACCTACTGAAAAATGCCTTACAAATCGCAAAACCAGAAAGACCGCCCAAAATAACAATACCCATAATCTCAGACACAAACACATAAGACAGCGCGGGCACGTATGACCCGTTAAATATAAGCAGAAAATAATCATACCAGTTTTCTCCTATTACAGTCCCTTTTGGAAAATCGAATCCGTATAACGGATACAACAATGTTGCAGGCATTTCCCACATCCTGTCCTCACACAGATGCATGAACGTGGCGAAGGATAGGCAAAAGACTCCATCACGATGATATTTGGAGAAGTATCCAATCGTTATCAATATCAAAACGAAGAGCAGCGTATGCCCAAACAGCCTTCCATTTGCTACCGATTCACCAAGCAGAATACGACCTATTGGCTTGTCTATCAGGTCTGGAAGAATCGCTCCAAGTGCGATGAATAAATAATTGAGCTTTGGTCTTATCCCTTCTCTTATCCTTGGAAGAACCAATCGTGATATGACGAATGCGATGCCGAGCGTGACTCCTATGTGTCCGAATACGAACATGGTTTTTATACATTATCTCCATGTGATAAAAATTTATTGGTAAGAGAAGATTTTATATTCGTTGGACATAGTTTGTAGGATGGATGGGGGTAAAAGCAAAGGTTTTATTATAGCGGGTTGTAAGTAGGAATATGAAGATTTCAATAATATTAGGAACACGCCCGGAAATAATAAAAATGTCTCCTGTAATAAGAGAATGTGCGAAACGAAGATTAGATTATTTTATCCTCCACACCGGTCAGCATTACTCCTACAATTTAGACAAAATCTTCTTTGAAGAACTGGAACTGCCAGTAGCAAAATACAATTTAGATGTGGGTTCGGGCACGCATGCCGAAGAAACGGGTGAGATGCTCATGGGTATAGAAAAAGTTCTAAAAGAGGAAAAGCCAGATGTAGTGTTGGTGGAAGGCGACACCAACACCGTTTTAGCAGGTGCATTAGCGGCTTCCAAGCTTCATATCAAGGTTGGACATGTAGAAGCAGGCTTGCGAAGTTATGACCGAAATATGCCCGAAGAAATAAACAGGGTTTTAGCTGACCATATTTCTGATTATTTATTCGCACCAACGGTGAAAGCGAGAGAGAATTTGTTAAGAGAAGGCATAGAAGAAGATAAAATCTTTGTCACGGGAAATACGATTGTGGATGCAGTTTTTCAGAACTTAGAGATTGCAAGAAGGAAAGTAGATATCTTGGAGAAGCTAAATTTGAATTCCGAAGGATATTTCCTCGTAACCGCTCACAGACAAGAGAATGTAGATATAAAAGAGAGGTTAAAAGGTATTTTAGATGGCTTAGAATTAGTTTACAATAAATTTAATTTTCCTATAATATATCCAGTACATCCGAGAACGAAGAAAAAGATAAGAGAGTTTGGATTAGAAGTTCCAAAAGGAGTTGAATTAATCGAGCCATTTGGATTCCTTGAGTTTTTGCAGTTAGAAGCGAATGCAAAACTCGTGTTAACTGACTCTGGCGGAGTTCAGGAGGAAACTTGCATCCTAAAAGTTCCCTGCGTAACTTTAAGGGGTAACACAGAGAGACCTGAAACGTTAGAAGTTGGAAGTAATGTTTTAGCTGGAACAAATCAAAATAATATTTTAGAA
>JAGGZZ010000195.1 GCA_021161765.1 Candidatus Methanophagales archaeon
CTATTGTCGTTTCCTTTTCTCCTTTATGAATCAGAAGCAAAACATGGGCTCTTGTCAATGCTCTTGCGCTTTTCTGGCCTTTCTTTGTAAATTCTTTGAGATACGTTACCTCCTCTTCCGCGAGTTCTATCCTTTTCACAAAATATAGGATAAACTCGCAGCATTTATATTTGTCTAAAAACTAACTTGTTGAGACACTGGTTCTGAGGATACCCAAAATGGAGCGTGCTTCATCCTCGTACTTTTCAAGCTGCTCACCACTCATCCCCTCACGGTTCACAATCAGTAATTTCGCGTGATCGGAGCCTAAAGCAGCGACTATTTCCCTTTTTATAAAGTCGGTCCCATCTAACAGGTTGACATCGCCCGGCAGCTCAATCGAGCAAATAGCATTCCCGTTAGCGTCATGCCCAAAGAACTCGTAAATGCCTTTCATCGGCTTATTTCCTCTATATTGGAAAAATTCTCCAAATCGGACATTTTGAATGAAGCCATCTAAACCGCCTTTTTGCTCTAAAACGTATTTTAAATCGATAGGGTAAAATTCAACAATTCATAGCCCTTCGGAGGATATATGAAACCGAAAATCAAGGAAATTATATATTCCCAATTGAAAGAGGCACAAGAAAAATACGGAGGTTACACGGGAAAGGATATAGCCACCATATCAAGGAAAATTAGCAGGCAGCCAAAGACCGTAAGGAGACAGATTGAAAAATTAAGAGAAGAATATGCGTCTTTTTCCAATTTTACCTACATTGGAAAGCGGTACATCGACTTAACATTGGACGAGATTACGTTTCTCCAATACCGGCTACAAGGCAATTGTCTCATGCTCAAATCATTACTACTGGAGAAATTAAACAAAAGACGGATAGATAAAGGGAATAGCCGGATACCCCCATCTACTTTTTACAAGTTCCTTGGAAATCTCATGAACGGCATGGGAATTGATGAGAACGACCCTTACAGGTGGCTAAAGACCAAAGGGATGAGTGTGACGGAGCAATACTCTATTGAGAATGCCAGAGCGTCTATCCAAACTCCTTTTTCCTTCCGAGACCTGAAAAATATAAGCATAGCTGATTTAGAAGGGGTAAATGAGCGCTTAAAGGAATGCAAGAGATGGCTTGAAGAGAATTATACGAGATTGGAAACATCATCACTCACTATGACCAAATCAAAAAGAGAAAGCATAAATTGAGAAGCCTTCTCGCATCTATAAAAAGCGATGTGGGTATCGCCGTTCAAGTCAGATTGATATTCGAGATACAGGTCTGTTTTTTCGTGGATTTTCTTGATTTTCTGATCGAACAGTTGATATTAAATAAAGGAAGAATATATCGGTTGATGAGCGATAAAAGAGCAAAAGTAGAAAACAGGCTTCGGAAAGAGAGATTATCCGAGGTAGGGGCGGACATTTCCGACCTCTTTCACGGCTATATTGAGAAAGAAAGGTTGTTTAACCGATTCACGAGTCAGACTTCTATCGAAACGCTGGCAAGGGTTGTGCTTCTCAAAAGCCACAAAAACGCATATTCTAAGCTCCTAAATATTCTAAGAAGCTTAACCGCTAATTTTTCAGAAGACGTGATTGAGGTATATCACGATACGGCAGAAGTGACAATCGGACTTTTGAGAGGAGATAAAACTTGGAATTCTCTGGATGTTAAACAAAAACAATCAATTTTAAGAGATGAAGATTTGGTTGGAATAATTGATGAGGGTAACTCGGAGGTTTTATCGTGCATCCTTACGAACAGAGCCATCAACCATATCAAAAGCGGTAAAATCACATTTAAAAGCTCACAGCAATTTCGCAATATGGGTGCTTTAATCGAATCATTACCAATATCAGAAGAGGAATATACAATTAGCTCCGGGATGCTGAATGATATGCTGGAAAAATAAGCTCGAAATAGCCGATGAACCATATCCTGAGTTCAATTTTGCTTCAGAGTCCGAGATGGAGGATGGCATTAAGCGGGTATATTTTCAGCATGTAATGGATAAAGTTGTTGAGCTGGTAAAAGAAAACAACCCTGATTGGTTTGATATGCACAAAGAGGTCTTCTTTGAAACGACTGATTACATGTTCGAGCTGACATATGACGAGAATACTTTCAGCAAACTATTTTACGAAGCGCTGGGCTTTATGGGCAGAAACTTCAGGTATCGGGATGATGATAGGTTTTTACCACTGGAATATTTCATTAATCGGTACATCAGCGAGCAATCATTGGACATGGAACATTATTTTTTGCACAATACGCTGTTGAAACTCACGAACACGAATAATTCGCTTGTAATCATCGACACAAAGGGCGAGATAAGCAGGAAGAAGAGCATTTTAACAACTATTCACGGCAGGTATCGTACGGTGGGTTATACAGACCTGAGAGCTATTTTTGACTCGTTATTCCCGGCTTATTCAAGCAAATGTAAATCGTCCGATTCTGAAGCGATGCATATCATCGAAATACTCAATCACGTAAACGGTTTTCTGAACGCGAATATCGGAGTTTACGTTGGCGATTGTCATACCACGAGCAAAGTCGCCGCAGCGATGTCTTATCTATCTTATCATGTTATAGCTGCCGGTAGAACAAAAATAAAAACTGTTGAGTTGACAAAATCCATGAAGGAAAAAATCAAAGCAAATTTAGAGCTGTTAAATAAAGTGGGGAAGCTGTTAAGGACGGATGGCGGGTATGGGACGATTATTGCATCGAAAGAGCATATCTACGTCAATGGAATGAATATCCGAGCATGGTTGGATGATTTTGGTTCGGTAATATTGACAAAGGTCATTGGAGAGGATTTACAAATAGACGATTTGTGTAATTCGATTGAGACATCGCACAGATCAAAGAGGGTTTTACGAATAATTGAAAGAGGAGTTACCAGAACTAAGGATTACAATGTGGGTATTATGTTTAAAGCCTCGGAGCTATTGATGTGCATAGTGTATACCCATAACATAGTTGAAAATAGGGGAATATTGAAAAAAATCGGGGAGACGCCTATGAACGTTCATGATGTCATTTTATATGCTCCTGTGTGAAACTGAAAAAATGTCCCATTCATGGAATATCTCCAATACAAAGGGTAGACTACATCTGCTACCTGGTTATTGCAATCGTGAATGGCATAGATGTTAGTGAAATAGAGGAGAAGTACAGGTTCAAACCCGGCAATTCGGCGTATCCACGGCGGATGCTGCTCCGACTGCTGGTACAAGCGGCAATCGATGGCGTGTGGTCCTCCAGAAAGATTGATAAGTTGGCGCACGAGAACGTGGTCTACATGTATCTGGCGGGGAACGAGAAGCCCGACTTTAGGACGCTATGCAAGTCCCGATCGGAGAACAAGGAGCTGATCGAGGCTGCCTTCGAGAAAACCGTCACCTTTGCTAAAGCACTGGGAATACTAATGTTGGGGCACCTCTCAACAGATGGTACCAAGATGAAAGTCAACGCGTCAAATGGCTACACGCTGAGCAAGGTGGAGATAGAGGCGATAAGGGAGATAATAGAGCACGGGATTGCAATAGACAAAGAAGAGGATAAGCTCTACGGGGATAAAAGGGGCGACGAGCTGCAGAAGGAGCAGATTATTGAAAAGCTTGATAAGGCTGAAGAGGAGCTAAATACTGCGAAGCTTTTTTGATTAAACTTTTTTTAAAAGTTTATTCGGTAACATAAAGCAGAATATGAAATTCCGGGAGTTCCTGACACGTGGAATAGAGAAGGTTAGGGTAGAGCATAATTTGGTATGTACAGCGCACAATCTGAAGGTAATCTGGGATAAGTTGGAGAGGGATGTGCCGATCATCAGTATAACTCGGACGTTAGTAGCTAATTCGGCATCTAAAGTAGGGAACTTTTTACGTGTTCACGCAGTAATTAACTTTGAGTGTCCATGTTGATAATTAATTGGGGGACAGCCTCTACAAAA
>JAGGZZ010000158.1 GCA_021161765.1 Candidatus Methanophagales archaeon
GATTTACGCAGATTTATTTTTGTTAAATTTAACCGTGTTGATTCTTATCATTAAGCCCTTTCAGGGCTTGCGGGGACGTGGGCAGAGCCCACGAGCGTTAATCTGTGTCTATAATTTATTTTCTGTTTTCTTGTCTGACTTCTTGCATCTCGCTCATCTCCTCGATTTCTCGTGAAAATCTGTGTAATCTGTGGTTATTAAAACCCAACAACTGCTGTGCACCTACCCTACCACCGTGCCGAACAGGTCATCATCATCCGTCAAGAATTTATACACGTTTGATTCCTTTGATGCGTTAAAAAGGACTGAAGAGATGCTGTTCTCGGATGCGAGCTTTGCTAACAGATGCACCTTCTCTTTCATCCCACCGGTTACATCCACATGCTCAGACCCTTTTAAGCTAACTTTATCCACTTCCGCAGGCATTATTTTTCTTATCACTTCTCCTTCATCATCCAAAACACCATCTACATCCGTACCTACGCCAACCCTGCTCGCTTTGAACTCTTTCGCGGCATACACCACCAGCTGGTCGCCGCTTAATATACGAAAACCTTCTTTCTCATCCATGATGACATCGCCATGTAAAACCGGCACTATCCCCGTTTCTAATGCCACTTCTATTTGCTCTTTTATTTTGTACTTCGGTTCTTCACCTCTGAATACAACCCCGCTTAGAGGATGTATCGGCATTATCTTTACTCCAGATTCCATCAAAGACGCTGTTACTATCCGGTTCAGTTCTTTTGCGGATTCATGCGTGATTAAAGCGTCCTTTGCATCACGACTTGCCAGATATACCTTCGCCTGCGGATGCCCATAAGACCCAGCGCCGTGCACCAGAATAAGTTTTTTTTCGGCTGTATGTGCGAGTGCAAGAGCGATTTCCTTCGATATTCGTTTTATCGCACTTTTTCGTGCCTTTCTCTCCTTGCCTTTCTCTGTTAATACACTGCCACCTATCTTCAGCACATAGACTTCTTCGTTCATAATTAGTGTTTGTATAGCAAAGGTAAAAAAACCACGAGATTTCACGAGACAGACACGAGACCAGAAATCAGAGAATAGAAAACAGAGTCCTGGCTTCTGTTCTCTGACTTCTTGTATCTCCACATTTTCTCGTGGAAATCTGTGTAATCTTGTGGTTATAAAAGGGGCTAAACATCCATGAAAAATCACATCACTATGACAACCAAAAGAATTATGATAAGCTTTGAAATCATACTACTCATGTAATTTATAACCGTTATTTTCACTCCCAGCTTTCCAAACAAGGATATATTCGTAGAAATGCTGTATTTCAGATATGTCACGGATATAATCAACATGCTCCCGATTAACAGGGTTAAAATAGCCTGTTTCGCAGTTATCACACCTTTAGTCAGCAGAGCGGCAACAGTGGCGTAGCCAGCGGAGAAATGGGCTAAATCCGCAATGAGTGCGGTTATACACTCCCCGGGTAAATCTAATACCCTTAAGACCGGGTCAAAGAATAAAATGATATAGTGCATAACTTCGAACTTGAAAAGTAAATCCACGACTAAAAAGGCTATTACCATTATCGGTATTATCTTTTTTAGCGTGGTAAACGATTTTTTTAGTGCCGTTTTCAATTGCTCGCTCGGGTTTTGCGATGTTTTGGTAATAGCGACATTTATCTCCACTTCGACATTCTTTTGCGGAGGAAAGCGAGATTTGGAATAAATGAAAGCGGCAAAGGTCTGAAGAAAAGATGAGAAAAGATTAAGAGAGATATAAATGCTGCCAATAAAGGGACCTAAAAGCACGAGTGCGATAGGCGCCTGCACCCTGAGCAGTGATTCTCCTATGACAATAGGAAAAGTGCACATCACCACCGTGAGTATCGTTTCCTTATCGCCGATTTTTCCCTCGTGATAGAACCCTGCCAGAGTTGATTTCCCGGCAGTGGGATTGAAAAAAGAGGCGAAAAGAGAAAATACACATTCCTTAGGAAGGTTGGATGCACGGCAAAAAGGTCGTATTAGTGGTGATAATTTCCTTATCCAGTTGCTTTCAAGCACGATATTCGCAATTATCACGCCTGCGGTAATGAGGGTTATTGCTTTGACCAGATAAATCGCTATGTCCATGTCTTATAGTTTATCATGCAATAATTTGTTTTTTTCCTCAAGATAACTCCCCAAATGTTCTCGAATTTTTCGTATATCCTCAGTATCGGGCAGGGCGGCGATGATCTTCTCAATAATCCGCCTTTGTCGAATATAACGGAACGTCGGCGTGAAATTGATGTCAAATATCCAGCCCAGTTGCAGCAGTTTCATGTCATTAAACGTCTTCAACGCACGAGAATTTGAAACCCTGTTGGCGAGGATGTCATCAATAAAGCAACGTGAATATTCCGGCGTATCGGGAAGTTCAAGTTCCAATGCCGTGTTACGGTGCCTGGGACGTTCCGTATAATAATCGGTCACAACACGCCATATATCCAATTTGTCCGCATCACGCAATAATTTGGAATACAGTAACCAGTCCGGTTTTTCATCCGCATAGTCGGGAAGTTTACGTACGTTGTGATATTTTATGGCTTTATAAACGATGATTCGTTCCGTTTCCGTGAGGCGGTTTAATATGTCAGTCGCTTTTAAAACTTTCAGCCCGATAGTTGCGTGGTTTTCCGACACACGGTCATCAAAAGTGCCATAGGTCTTGAACTGTTCAAAGCGACCTATGTCGTGAAATAATGCGGTGGTCTCAGCCAGCTCCAGCTGAAGTGCGTTATTATTGGGCTTCAACGCTTTGCCTAACCGAACAATCTCTGTACAAACACGTAACGTGTGCTCTTCTTTAAGTCGAATATTCCTCTGCGTCTTCGGGTCTTCCGAGTAAAAACCTCGTACATAATTCCGAAACCACGAATGAAAGAAGGCAGTGTCCTCATTATCCATTGTTACGTTTATCCTTGTATATAAACTATGACTTCCTTCTATTTAAGACACGGATTTACACTGATTTACGCAGATTTATTTTAGTTTAACCGTGTTAATTCTTATCATTAAGCCCTTTCAGGGCTTGCGGGGACGTGGGCAGAGCCCACGAGTGTTAATCTGCGTTAATCTGTGTCTATAATTTATTCTTTTGCCGCTTTCAGTTTCAACAGCGTATCGCCGAATTCCGATGCGATAATGCCCGTAGCACCCATCGTCTTCGGATGAAGGTCAATTTCAAGCACTGCGTGGTCGTGCCCGAGCCATTTTAACGGCTCGATTGTTCTCGGACCGTTAGTAACCGAAAATATCTCGGTTTTTATACCGTATCTTTTCAGAGGCACGCCATGCGCGATACCCAGCAAAACGGCAAAATCATAATCCGCATACAAATCGCCAATCAAAGCAGCAGCTTTATCGCCTGCCACCGCGTATTCGTCCAAACCCCCGATTATGTGGTCTATCTCGATACCTTCGGCGTCTAATTCGTTCAGAATCGTCTCGGAATACCCACGAATCTTTTTCAATCCTACTTCTTTATCGAGGTTGGCGATATTGACGATTTGCGAATGCGCTGCGGCGACTTTGTTCACCGCCCTCAAAATATCGGCAAACATAAAAACCGTCTCTTTTTTCGCATCTAAAACGCATACGCCTTTCTTACCCGCGTAAATAAGTTCAAGCAGCCGGTTTGCAACGTCTATTTTTGAATCACCTTTAGACGGTGGGATGTAACTTCTGCAGGCTGCTCCTACTTCCTTTTCCAGTCTTGTTGCCGCTTCAAGCATTCTCTTCTGCCGTTTAAACTCATTGCCACTAATTATTCCCGCTTTGTATGCGGATTCTAATGTCAGAATAACGCCTACCGTGTTGTCACGGTATCCCGCATGCATATCCACCGCTATCACATTACATTTTGCTTTTACTCCACTCTCCTCGACTGCCTGTTGTAGATTTTCGCCTATTATCATACTCGCGCAGGTGCCGACCACACCCATCAGTTCAGGCTGAAACATCTCTTCTGCTTTTCTCAATACGTCCACGAGCAAGTCATAGCCGCCGAACACAAAGTTGCTTTCGTTCATTCCGGTGGTTAACACGTGCATTCCGTCCTCTTCAAGCAGTCGGCTGTGCTTGAAACTACACCCTGCGGGTCCGTGCATAACTGCAACGTCCACATCCAGATCGCGAAGTGTATAAAGAGCAGCTACAATCGCACTCGGTCTCGGATGCAGTATCACTTCCGTTTCTGTTTTTTCGCTCATGCTCTTGTTGTCCTGTTTTTTGCCTCGTTTATCAAAAAAAAGAGTTTAGCAATAAAAAAGTTTTTTTATTGTACATAAAGTATAACTCGCCTCTATTTAAGACGCAGATTTACACGGATTTATTTGAGTTTGACATTGTTGATTTTTGCCGTCTATCTGCGTTAATCTGTGTTAATCTGTGTCTATAATTCATTTTTTCTTGTGGTTAATAATTTTCGGAATGACTATAACTGAATTTGCCTTTTATATGTTTCCATTCTCATGTAGTATCTATAATATACAATGACAAAATTTAACGCACTCAACATTCGGACGGACATACTGCAAAACATACGCTCGCAGGGTTTCGAAGAGATGATGCCCATCCAGGAGATGGCTATACCCATAGCACTCAAGGGGAGGGACATAATCGGGCAGGCAAAGACCGGTACAGGCAAGACCCTCGCATTTGTCATACCAATAACCGAAAAGATACGGGCAGATGCTTCTTTTGTTCAGGCTCTCGTCTTGACGCCGACTCGCGAACTCGCTATCCAGGTTGCCGCCGAGTTTGAGAAAATAGGTGGTCGGCGCATCCGTGTGGCTTTGATATACGGTGGTGCATCCATCAACACACAAATAGACCGGCTTCGGAGAGGTGTTCATGTCGCTGTGGGCACGCCGGGCCGTATAATTGACCACATTGATAGAGGAACGCTCAGGCTCAACAAAACAGAAACGGTCGTACTCGATGAAGCCGACCGCATGCTTGACATGGGATTCATCAAGGATATGGAGCAGATATTAGAAAACACGCCGAAAAACCGGCAGACAATGCTGTTCTCGGCTACCATGCCCAAAGAGGTTCGTTTGCTGGCTGGAAAGTATATGCTCGACCCGGAATTCATCTCTGTCAGCCGAGATGAGGACGAATTAACCGTCAAAGACGTCCAGCAGTACTTTGTCAGAGTGGACCGTAAGAAAAAGATGGATGCTTTCTTCAAGGTTGTCAAACAGGAGCAACCGTCAAAAGCACTCGTATTCTGCAAAACAAAGAGATGGGTTGAGATGTTCTACGATATTCTCAGGCGCCGTAAGTTTTCTGTCGCTCGAATCCACGGCGACCTCAGTCAGGCAGCACGCGAGAAAGCAATAGGACAACTTCGCCAGGGTAAAGTAACGTATCTCGTCTGTACGGATGTCGTAGCTCGTGGCATTGATATTCCTGACATCAGCCACGTCTTCAACTATGACATACCCCAGGAACCCATGAATTACGTACATCGCATCGGTAGGACGGCTCGCGTGGGAAAACCAGGCACGGCTATCAGTTTCATTACGCCTGACCAGCTCCGCGACCTCTGGCTTATTGAATCCACGGCACACACGAAAATTCATGAATGGAAAAAATGAAACCGTTGTTTTTGCTGCTTGTTGGTGTCGTTGTAGTTCTATTGAGCGGATGCATAGGTACGGATAGTCCGGTAAAGGTAAAAGTAGTTAAAGAGGGCGATTATGTTCGGGTAGACTACACCGGAAAACTGGAAGACGGCACTGTTTTTGATTGATTTCAATCACGAACTCGCAGGGAAAACGTTGGTCTTTAACATAAGACTTGTTTCTATCGGTAGGTAGGATAAAACCTGACTGAGGTTTGTTATTATTTTGCTATCTCGTGGAAATCTGTGTAATCTTGTGGTTATTAATTCTCGGAATGACTATATTCACCGCCACGTCTTCACGTTAGAAATAATCACAGAACCTTCTTCCGAATCGCTAACCGCCTTCTCCAACGCCGCATCCAGCGAATCAGAAAAAAACACCGCCTTACCTTCGATTTTATCCTTGAACTCCGCACCCACGATTATTATCTCAACGAAATCCCTTGCTGCATTCGCTACCACTTCTTTCAGTTCTTCCTCGTTCACACCTTCACACACGTATTTCGGCTCCTCACCAACAATCAGAATCATCTTATCGGAATACCGCCGTGCCATTTTCGTTATCTCATCGAGGAACGTCAATTTTGTGCCCGAATTGGAATTATCAATCAAAAACCGCCCTTTTCGGTTCTCAACCTTCAGTCTGCCGCGCACTGCGGAAATGTCGCCCGTATTGATCTTTTCTGGTGGAATGCCAAGACTCAAAACCGTGCAAAACGATGCTTCTAAACCGTTTCTGTAATAGTCCCCGTAGAAACCCGCTTCAAAATTGAATTTCATCCCGCCACTTACGGAATCCCCATTTACGGTTTTCAACCCGTCGAAAAAGACCTTGTGCTCGGTATCGTCTAACCACAGGTGGTTTTTTGCCTTTGCCGTGGCGCCAAAGAAGTTCGTATTGAACCCTTTCAGTTCATCTTTTCGCTTTTCCTGCATTTCCGCGAAACTATCTGGAAGGACTATCACGGCACTACTTCTGTTTCTGTCTTCTATTTCGTCTGCGTCTGCGTAATTCTGTATCGAGGCAATTTTCGCAGCAGAAGCGTCTTTTGTGCCACCGGCAATCCTGTAATCTGCTTCCAAGCTCGTTATTACGCCTACATCGCCGATTCCCGTTAAACCAAGCGAAATTTCAAATACCGCAATCTCCGGCTTCAACTTCTTCTCGCTCGCTATGCGCATCACTTTTAATACGTTCGCAGGTGCGCCGCCGATGCGGGGGAATTGCTCTTCTTCCTCTCCCGACTGGAATCTTGTAACGGAACTGGTATGAGAAAGCACCTTCGCATTCTTGTTTTTCAATAACTGGCTGATTAGTTCGCAGACCGCCGTCTTTCCCACCGTCCCCGTTACTTCCACCACCTTTGTATCGCTGAACAGGTTTTTCAAACGTGCAATTTCTTTTACCGCTTTGTGATGGCTCATAAAAGGTATCTCCATCTTTAAAGCCTGTCTTACTACCTCGAAGTTCGGGTTCAGGTGAACGGGTGCGATAACCAGGTCGTAATCCAACGCTTTGGAAAAGGTCTGATGGTATGGGTCGAACGCCTCTGCTTGTTTCCCAAGTTCCTTTAGCTCTTCTGCAATGATTCCCGCTCCGTGAATGATGTCTAAAACTAATATCCTTGTGGCTTCTTTTAGGTTCATGTTTTTAAAAAAGAAAAGAAAGAAGTTATACCTTACATTATTTACAACGAGCAAAGAGAAATGTTATCAAAACTAAAAGGGATAGAGAGCTATAAAAAATATCTGGAAACGCTTGCTCTGTCAACCGCACTCGCAGGGCTCATGCTTTTCATTGCTTTTGGCTTGATGTCGTTTCCTGAGGGTGTGGAAACAATTCCAAGACCCTATATCTTGTTGCTTCTCGCGGTCTTCTTCGTTATTTTCACCGTGTTTTATGAGTCGAAAGCAAGAGAGAAGGAGCGGGTGAAGAAGAAGAGGAAATGGGAAGAGAGCTATCAATCGCTTCTTAAAGGCTTGTTCCTCGCCGTATGTGCAACTTTTGCTTTCGTTACAATGTTGGCAGGTATAAAATACATCGTACAACGAGGCGGCATTGACGCAGTTGGAGGAATGGACGTGTTCATTTCTACGTTAGCGATATGCATAATTGTCAGCATGACGTTCCTCAGCCTGTTAAAGCCTCGTGAAACAACGTAAATGAAACAAACGCTCAGACCAAAAAACCTTTAAGCGCACGCTCGATTTTTTTCCTTATCTCTTCGTCCGGCATTAGCTCCTCATTTTCTATCTTCCGTAGCACCGAGTGCTTTTCATTTATCTTCTGTGCAAGTTCTGCTTGTTTCAGCCCTGCCTTTTCTCGCGCTTCTTTTATCTTCCGCCCGTAATCCTCTTCCACCGCATCAATTTCCATCTCCGCTTCTATCTCGTGGTCAATTTGCGTATATATTTTCGATATCGGCTTTCTTTTGGGCTTGGCATTGACATTAGCGCGCTGCGGTTCCAGCACTTCTTTTCCTTTCCTGGCTTCCACTACAACTGTTCCCAGCCGTGCGCATGATTTACAAACGTTCAACTCTGACGCATCTATTCTTATGCGGTATACCTCACCTTTTATTTCCGTGCCACATATCTCGCACTGTGCCCTGGATTTTATTTCCATTTGTTTTTTTATTTATATATGTGTGAAGTAGAGAAGTAAATATTAATTGTGATTGATTGTGGCCAAAATGAAAGCGAGCGTTAGCAGTGGTAATAGCAGCAGTAGCCGTGTTGGTGCAGGTGCAAGTGTTGGTGCAGCCTACGGCGGCGGCGATTATCCCCGATACCTGGCAGATATGGTGCGACGGTTAGAGGAAGTAAACAACCAGCTGACGGATAGAGTGCAGAAGTTAGAGCGAGAAGAAAGGTATCGCGAGGAGCTGAGAAATCGGTATGAGCGCGAGATAAAGAAGCTGAGGGCGGAGATAGAAAAGCTGCGTACTCCTCCTCTGGTAATAGGAACGGTTGTGGATGTAATAGACGATGAAAGGATAGTGGTAAGGAGCAGCGCAGGGCCAAAATTTGTCGTAAATTACTCGCAGTCCATAGACCCTAAAGAAGCTGCTCCCGGCACACAGGTGGGGCTGAATCCGCAGTCGCTGGCTGTGGTTAGCGCGCTTCCTTCGGCAAAGGACCCTTCTGTGTATGGTATGGAACTGATAGAATCACCTGAGGTGGATTACAATATGATAGGCGGGTTAAATGAGCAGATAGAGGAACTAAAAGAAGTAGCCGAGCTGCCGCTTACGGCTCCAGAGCAATTTGAACGCATAGGTGTGGAGCCACCAAAAGGCGTTCTTCTGATGGGATTGCCCGGCACGGGGAAAACGCTGCTTGCAAAAGCAGTTGCACACCGTACATCTGCTACTTTTATACGCGTTGTTGGTTCTGAACTGGTGCAGAAATATATCGGTGAAGGTGCGAGATTGGTGCGGGAGCTTTTTGCACTGGCAAAGGAAAAAGCCCCAACCATACTGTTTATTGACGAGTTAGATGCCGTAGCGGCTCGCAGAGTAGAGGACGGCACGACAGGAGAGCGAGAAGTGCAGCGCACGATGATGCAGCTTTTAGCCGAGATTGATGGGTTCAATCCAAGAGGTGATGTGAGAATAATCGCTGCGACAAACCGACCCGATATTCTCGACCCTGCTTTACTTCGTCCCGGCCGATTTGACCGTATCATCGAAATACCGGTGCCGGATAGGAAAGCGAGGGAGGAAATATTCCGCATACACACGTCTAAGATGAAATTGGGAAAGGATGTAGAATTAGATACTCTGGCGGCACTTACTGAAAATGCCACGGGTGCTGATATAAGGGCAATATCTACCGAAGCGGGCATGTTCGCCGTGAAAAGGAATAAGAAATCAATAGAAATGGAAGAATTCGAGCAAGCAATAACGAAGATAATAGGGGACGAGCAGAAACCTCATCTATATGCTAAGGAGACGGGTGCGATGTTCGCCTAACAACTTTTTTGTGTTAATCTCGTGGTTTAATATTTGCAATTTATTACGGGAATGACTATATTTTTCCTACCTTGCCTTTTCGCTCTGCCTTTTCATCCTCTTTTTCCATTGCTTTACCTCGTTCTTTGGTTTTTAAATTTTGATTTTAATTTTAATTTTAATTTTAATTTTAATTTTAATTTTAATTTTACGTACCCCGCCAATACTACCAATCCAATCGCAAGTAGAACAACAGTCGAGAGTTCTGGCACCGGCCAGGCAGGACTGCTCGAAGGAGAGACAAGCCTGCTGTCTTTGGTCTGGCTGTCATATTTTATCTTGAATCATGGCTCAACGAGAACTTCCCCGTGGCAGATGTCGAAGTCAGGTTGATGGTGGTATCCTCTCCGACATTTCTTTTCATTTGGACTCCCAGACTCAAAATATCAATCAGCGGCATGTCCGGCGATTCCGGACGTGGCATCAATTTCCCTGCCTTTAAGTCAACTATTAAGTCCATCGCTTCTAAGGGTATCTGACCCAGCAGAATTTGCGCTCCCCGCTCTTCCACCACACATTCCACCAGTGCCTCTCTGCCCATAACCTCAATATTAATTCCTCTTGCAATCTGTCGCCTCTTTTTCGACCCATCTACATAACCGGCTGTAATGAATCTACCCCTGGTGAGCCCTAACTCCTCCACAACTTCCTCCGGTAGTGTCAGCATGGTGGCGCCAGTGTCAACCAAAACCACTTTCTCCACCTCCCTTACCTCTTCCGGCTTCAAGAAACCACGTCTTGCCAGTATCTCATCCTCATAATTTTTTATTCTCGCTTCCACCATTACCTTCCCCATTATCCCTTCCTCCTTTTCCCCAAATTTACTTTTACTTATATCCAAATCCAAAGTTCTTATCTCCTCTGCTTCTGTTCTCATTTCCTCATCTCCTCCTTCTCTTTGTTTTTCATGCTTTTTGTATAAAGAGCATAATTATGCACCGAGATACGGACTTGTGTTCCTGATTCTTTTCATTCCTTTCACGAAATCTTCCTTAATTTACCTACAAGCTTCTCAATGTCTTCGGCTAAAATTTCCACACTTTCTCGAGCCATTTCATTCTCGTAGAAATTTCTATGTAAAGCATTTGCTTCACCGAAAAATCTAACGATATCTTTGTCTCCACTCACCTTTGCCAGTGTGTTAATATAGTTCCACAAACTTCCATGCTCTTCCAACGTTAGCCCTCGCTTCGCCGCCACCATCTTAACCGTTAAAGCGGCAGCACCCCAGAACTTTTCCGATGCCTGAACCAAATCCCCCTTCTTCAGCAGTTCTTTTGCCTCTGCAAGGTATTTCTCGCTCAGAGCTTGATAATGTTCCACAAGGTCCTCGGGGTCTGTCTAATTCTTCATCCAAACTCTTTCGTATTAACTCAACTCCAAACTCCTCCGGCAAGTATCCTGCCTCTTCCGCCTTTTCCCTCAGTTTCACACCAAGCTTTTGTGGCAAGCTTATTGAAGCAACTGCCATGATTTCACACCTCCATATTAGGGTTATAAGTGTTAGCATAAAGAGCCATAAGACAATAATATTGCAATTTATTACGGGAATAACTGTACTTTCACCCCTCACTACGCAATTTATCCTGGAGCTTTAAAAAATGCCTATCCTCTATTTTCACAAAAAAAGCAGGTTCTCCCCGCGTAATGCTTATCCTCTCTTCTTTGCCCATCTTCCTGTAAAACTGCCCATCTATGACTAATTCTGCTTCCTTCATTCCCAGAAGCTCTAAACTTATCACTGTGTTTATACCCACGATAGTAGGTCTTGCAGAGAGTTTAAAAGGTGCAATTGGCACTATTATGGCTGCATCCACTTTTGGGTCCACTATTGGCCCGCCAGCGGACATCGCATACGCAGTGCTTCCTGTGGGCGTTGCGAAAACAACACCATCTGCCCTTAGTCGTTCTAACTCTTCTCCATCCACAAAAATAGCGAAATGCAGCATTTTCCCTGGTTTTGACGTTATTATCACCGCTTCGTTCATCGCATAGGGCATCCGTCCTCTCTCGCCTTTTAGCTCCACCGAAAGCCGCTCTCGCTTCTCTACCGTAAACCCTTCTAATAGCTCGGTGAGTACAGAAACCGCATCCTCTGGCTGCACCTCCGCTAAAAAGCCGATAGCACCCATATTTATGCCTAATACAGGCGTAGGGGTTTTCAAATAATGTAGCGTTCTTAGAATCGTGCCGTCACCACCAACGCAAATCAAAAAATCTACCGACATATCTTCTACTCTCACGCCTTGGTCGTCTCTTTTGAGCTTTTTCGCCGTCTCTTTGTCCAGCACGACTTCGGCTTTTTTATCCGCGCACTCAATCAGACGCTTTAATACGGCTACATCTCGCTCCTCGCCCCTGCACACCATCCCAATTCGTTTTGGTTGAATCAAGTTCATTCCTCGCAAAGCCGGGATATTGCCTCTGCTAAATCACCTCGTGTCTCGATTAGCGTGGCTTTTGCCTCTTCCGCACCGCAACCCGCTTTTTCCATCACTATTTCCACATCTTCAGCAGAAATACGCACTTCATGTTCCTGCTCAGGCTCCAATTCGCGCTTAGGGCGTTTTACCGGCGTACCCGTTATTTGATACATCTTCGAGCCCTGAGCGTCCATAATCGTAACGGAAGCATCATCAAAAACGAGTTCTGCATCGGCTGTTTTTATCACTACTTCCTCCACATCGCTCATCTCTTCTACGCTTAGACCCACTTGCTTCATCATCTGGTCTAATTTCTTAGGACTCAAGTTTACCCCCTTTCTAAATCCACCCCGCATTTTTTCTTTCCCCCCTCTTTAACTTTAACCTTGACCTCTCACTCTCTATGTAGCTCCAACCTAATAAAATTTATTTACCTCTTTGCATATTTATTCTTATGCATAACCATCAAACACCAAAATTCGTATCACATCCTCTTTTAAAGGAAGCGGTGGTAGAGCAGAGAAAATACCAGATTTCTATTGCAGAAGCAGGTAAGAAGGACTCATTGATGGTTGTTTTGCCTACGGGCTTGGGTAAGACGACCATAGCTCTTTTTGTTCTGATAGACCGGCTGGAGAAGGGAAAGATTCTTTTCCTCGCCCCTACGAGACCTTTAGTCGAGCAGCATTCGGCGTTTTTGAAAAATGTGATGACCCTTGATGCTTCTCGTATACAAACGTTCACGGGTACTATATCGGCGGATAAACGAGAAAAGTTATGGGACACTGCAAAAATAGTCGTTTCTACGCCACAGGTAATAGAAAACGATTTACTGAGCAACCGTGTATCCCTCCGCGATATAGCGCTGCTAATACTCGATGAATGTCACCGCGCAGTGGGAAACTACTCGTATGTGTACATAGCGGAGAAATATTATGAACAAGCGAAAGAGCCGCGGGTATTGGGGATGACCGCTTCTCCTGGCAGCGACATGGAGAAGATAAGGGAAATTTGCACTTCCTTAGGTGTGAAGCATGTGGAAAGCAGGACGGAATACGACCACGATGTAGCCCCTTATGTATTCAAGAAGAACTTTGAATGGCGCAGTGTAGAAGTCCCTGAAGAGATAAAGAGCCTGAAACGAGTACTGGATGAGGTATTGGAAACGCGATTGAAGGAATTACAAAAGCTCGGGTTCGTAAGAAAGAATAAGAGGGGCAGGGACATATCAAAAACAGAGCTTTTACAATTACGGCGGATAATAGAGGTTCAACTGGCAAAAAGGAAGCATGCGGACTTATACAAGGCGTTGTCATTGCAAGCGGAAGTATTGAAGCTAAAACATGCGATTGAGCTGGTAGAGACGCAGGGCATTTTCGCAGTGAGAAAATATTTTGACCGGCTGAAGAGCGAAGCACTTTCAAAAGAGGGGAGCAAGGCAGCAAAGCGGTTGCTTAAGGATAACAAGTTCGTGGATGTGGTGTCCATGGTGGCATCATACGAAGGCGAGCATCCAAAGCTGAGCGCAGTGATAAGGATACTGCAGGAGGAAATCCGTGTTAATCCTGCTATAAAAATAATTGTATTCACTAACTACCGCGATACGGCGGAGATGATTATATCAACGTTGCACAGGTTGAATGCAGAAAAGGCGGGAATAAAAGCGGTTAAGTTCATCGGACAGGCGTCAAAAGTGGGCGATAAGGGATTAACGCAGAAAGAGCAGGTAGGAATAATAAATAAGTTTAAGGAAGGAGTGTACAACGTTTTGGTTGCCACTTCCGTGGCTGAGGAGGGTCTGGATATTCCCGCGACCGACCTCGTGCTGTTCTACGAGCCCATTCCTTCGGCGATAAGAAGCATACAGAGAAAAGGAAGGACGGCAAGGAAAAAAATAGGCAAAGTAATCGTGCTTATAGCAAAAGGAACGCGAGATGAAGGATATTACTGGCTCAGCAGGAGCAAGGAGCGGGCTATGGGGAGAAGGATAAGTGAACTCAGCGGGGGCGGCGGGATAGGAAATGAAGTCGCCGAAACAGCAATTTCGGCGAAAGTGAACGCGAATTTAGAGGATACAGCCGAGGCCAAGGTCAAACCATCGCATCGTGAACAAAAAGAGGAGCAAAAACAAAGACAGATAACCGAGTTTGGGGCGGAGCCATTGCAATTAACCGTCTTTGTAGATATGCGAGAGACGCGGTCGGGAGTAGCGAAGTTCCTGGCGAAAGCAGGTGTAGACCTGAAATTGCAGAATTTAGAGATTGGCGACTACGTTGTCTCAGATAGGGTTTGTATAGAGCGGAAAACAACGCTTGATTTCCTCGATTCGCTGATAAACAAACGCAGGAATTTGTTCGACCAGATACATCGAATGAAGAGCGAGTACGAAAACCCCTTGCTCGTTATTGAAGGGGACTCGATTTATGGGCAGAGGAATGTGCATCCAAATGTGGTGAGGGCCGTAATGGCTACCATAGCGATTGATTTCTCTGTCCCTATACTACAAACAAGGGACGAAGCAGACACGGCATCGCTGATTTACGTGATTGCAAAGCGTGAGCAAATGCCGAACCCCACGGAGGTGAATCCACACGGTAAGAAGCCTTCGGCATCTTTAAGGGAGCAGCAGGAATATCTCATCTCTGCATTGTCTAACATCGGTATTGTAACGACAAGGAATCTGCTAAGACGATTTAAAACGGTAGAGGGCATTTTAACGGCGTCAAAGGAGGAATTGATGGAGGTGGAACACGTGGGTAAAAAGACCGCCGAGCATATAAAAGCGGTCTTGAGTGCGGAATATAGCAGTTAAACTTAAACCGTAAAAATTTTGTATTTCATGTTCTCGTCTATTATTTCCTCTTCTATTCGCTTTGCAATTATCTTCTCAGGATGATGAAGTCCTTTAACTCGTTTCGTGAGGTCTTCGAAACCGGAAAA
>JAGGZZ010000120.1 GCA_021161765.1 Candidatus Methanophagales archaeon
AAGTCATAGTGTTTCGGTATGGGTGGTTGGCTAGACCTTACCCAACAGGGACTTTCACCCTGTAAGAAATATAGAGCTTCTTGGCGCTCTTCCGCTAAAAGTTACTGAATTATTAAGCTGGTACACCTTCTCTATTTATTTCAGTCCTTGTCTTCATATACTTTCAGTAATTCGACTTCACTCTCCGGTGCAATAATGTGTACATAATTTTGAATATCTTGAAGATGTTGAAATGCTTTAGATTTTACAATTCCCGGTGGCGCATATACAACAAATAAGACTTTCCGAGTGTCAGGTTTTATCCGTGTACGTTTGTCTGGCCCATATATTATACTTGAGATTATTCCTTGTGAGTCAGATATCATCATGTCATTATGAATCAATTCTTTTTCCTGTCCATTTATTAGAGTGTATTTTTCTCCACCATTTGAAACATCAAGTTTAATGGGCATATCTATTGCTTCTAAATCATGTCCTGCTGTCAATAAAAGATTCTTTAGTTCGGCCATAAACATTACCTCAACTAATGAAGCAACCCTAGGAATTGATTTATTCTTAAAAACAATTGACTCCAATTGTAATAATACATGGTATGTTTTCTTAAATCTTTTGTAATAGTTATTATAAGTCTTGAGCGGTTCCATATTTTTTAAATCAGCTCTGTCTAATCCAGCAAAACTTTTCCTCAAGTTATTTTCAAGCTCGAGTTTGCATCTATCAAGTTCTTCATGTTGATTAGGATTGCATACATTCCTTATGGTCAGTATACCTAATAATGCTTCTGGATAAACCTTTTTTATTTCATCTGATATAATTAACAATCTTACAACCTCCTACATGCGAAATACAGCCATTTCGGCTAACGCCTTGAGCGTATTTGAAACCCAGCGAAACTGGATTTGGGCGAAGATGCGAAGCACTAGCCTTTTAGCCCCTGTTATGTGAATATAGATGCATAACTTTTAAAGAAAAGAAGGGGGATAATTGTGTATCTCCCCCGATATTCTATTTTACATGGCATTCTTATATATCTGAATGATCTCTTCTTTCGTTGCTTTCCGCGGATTAGTTAAACCACAAGCATCCTTCATTGCATTATCAGTAAGAATTGGTAGGTCATCCTCTTTTACACTCAACTCTTTTAACCCTGGAGGGATGCCAATATCTTTGGACAACTTTTGAATCGCCTCCGATGCTTTCTCTGCTGCCTCCATTGTCGAGAGACTTTCCGCATTTTCACCCATTGCAATGGCAATATCCACAAACCGCTCTGGACATGCTAGTATATTAAATCGCGCAACATGTGGTAATAATACCGCATTGCAAATACCATGCGGGAGATCATAGAAACCACCTAGTTGATGTGCCATCGCATGTACATATCCAAGGCTGGCATTATTAAATGCCATTCCTGCAAGAAATTCAGCGTAAGCCATCTTATCTCTTGCTTCCATATTTTCTCCGTTTGCGACGGCGGGACGCAAGTATTGACTGACAAGTTCAATAGCCTTCAGTGCAGCAGAGTCTGTCACAGGTGTTGCAATAGTTGAAACATATGCCTCCACAGCGTGGGTCAAAGCATCCATACCAGTAGCTGCAGTCAAAGAAACAGGCATGCTCACCATCCATTCCGGGTCATTAATAGACACATTGGGAGTCACATGCCAGTCTACAATTGCCATCTTTACTTGGCGATCCGTATCAGTAATAATGGTAAAACGAGTCATCTCGCTGGCTGTTCCCGCCGTAGTGTTTACTGCGATAAAAGGTGGCATGGGATTTTTCGACTTGTCCAACCCTTCAAAATCTTTTATTGAACCGCCATTGGAAGCAACAAGACCGATACCTTTGGCACAGTCAATGGGACTACCACCACCCACCGCAACAATAATATTACAATTCTCCTTCTTATAAAGTGAAAGTCCTTTTTCCACGTTTTCTACCGTCGGATTTGGATTGACGTCATCATAGAGGACAGTGTCAACTCCGTTCTCTTTTAAGAAGGACACCACCCTTTCAGCAATGCCCACTGAAATTAATACTTTACCAGTGACTACAAGCGCTTTTGAGCCTCCAAGAATTTTAGCTTGCTTTCCAACCTCAGAAACCGCACCAGCGCCCATCAGGTTTACTGTTGGCATAAAATAACTGTACATAATTGTACCTCCTTTAAGCTTATTGTTTTATTATGCATCTATTTCACATAACGTTTTGCGTGTTTGCGAAGTGCTGAAGGTATTTGGGCGAGTTAAGCGAACGGCAAATACTCTGTTAGGCGAAGCATCTTTCTTCAATATTTATAAGTATTGCTTATTTCCAGAAACTCCTTCTCGCCTTGCTGTACATCTTTATAGATTCTTATGCTTAATAATAAACTTATTTTATTAATTCCGCAAATAATGATTATAGAAATATGGAAAGAGAAAAATAAGGTTAAGTTCTTCCAAAAGCTGTAAAATGTATGTTATTTCAGGATAAGACTCTCTTTAATTCCTGGAGCAATTTAATATTTTCTTTACGGGTACGAACTGCTACTCGAACAAAGTTTTCCTCCTC